>CAVKXR010000227.1:0-4044 GCA_963660275.1 Oscillospiraceae bacterium | reverse complement strand
CCGAGTTGCGAAAGGCCAAGGTCCCCCTTCCTTGCAACCACCCCCATGGCCACGCTTTTGTTATGTATGGATTCGGCAATCTCTCCAAGCAGTCATTATCGGGCTTAGCTCGACAAGCTCGCTAACCTGTCATTACCGGGCTTGACCCGGTAATCTCGGTCAAGCCGGAGAATGACAGTGTACCGAAAAAGAGATTTCCGTGTCCCGCTTAGCTCATCCCGAAAACTTAAATGTGCGCAGTTCTAAGCTCTCACATGGATAGCATCCGCAAATTCGCGGAGAAGTGCCGGGTCCTTCACCTTTTCCCAAAGAGTTCCCGTCACAATGATCTGCGCACCGGCAGAGACTCGCACGGAAGCCGCTTCGGGTTCCCGAATTCCGCCTCCGGTGATAATCGTCATCTGCGTCGCCTTTCGCGTATAGGCGATATGTTCGACAGGAACCGGCGTCTCGGCACCGGATCCCGCTTCGAGATAGACATAACGCATTCCCATCAGTTCCGCAGCGATGGAATGTACCATGGAAAGCTTCGGCTTGTTCGACGGAACAGGCATCGTGTTGCTGATATATTCTACGGCGGTGCGTTTTCCGCTGCTGATAAGCTCGTAAGCCGTCGGAATCGCTTCGATGCCCAGCGACCTCACCAGAACGCCTCCGCGAACCTGTTCGTCGATTAGATAGTTCGGGTTGCGCCCCGTCACAAGCGTCGTAAAAAGAATCGCATCAAATCCGGGAACCACCTGGGAAGCTCCGCCCGGAAAGAGAATAACCGGCAGCGAAACTTCCTTTTTCAGCGCCAAGACCTGGGAAGGGAGCTTGAAATTTCCCATGAACGAGCCGCCGACGAGAAGCACGTCCGCACCGTTTTCGGCAGCAAGCGTTCCCGCTTTGAGGAGGGACGTATCGTCCGATGTATCGGGATCGAGCAGCACGGCGAACAATGCGCCGCGCCTTTCGATAGCCTCGTTCAAGGCGGTTTCGGTCTTACCTATTTTAAGCATAGCGAAAATATAGGAAAGACTTGCACCGTTACTTGCTCTTTTTACGGCGAACGCCCCATTTGTCGCGCATCTCTTCCTGCACCTTTTTCTGCTTGTAGCGCACGACCAGCTTGAACTCGACGATATACACGCCGGAACCGACCAAGCGACCCGAATGGTCCTTGTAGTTCCAGTTGACGAAGACTTTCTTATCTGTCGTGAGGCAGTTCCTTCCCGCGCCGAATGCAGGGCTGTTGCACGGAATGTTGAATGTCGTATCCGTCACATACTGTCCGAGGTTGTCGAAGTAACTCACGCTGAAATTCACGAAGACATCACCCGGATCGATGCTGTCGAGAACCGCCGCATCGTAATTTCCGTCCGCATCGAGCTTCGCTCCGTCGATGAGCTGGGGAACAAAGCGTTCGCCGAGAGATATCAGATGCCCGAGCGTTCCTTCGTCGCGAAGATCCGAAGTCCGCGTCTGGTTCGGTACATAGGAAATGGAAACCGAGTTCAGCGTGCTGGTGATGTATTTTTCCGGGTCATAGGATCCCATCTTGACAGATTCCACCAGCTTTCCGAGAAGCCCGCCGATAACCACAGGGGAAGCGTTTTCTATCGTCTTGTTGCCGTAGATATCCGCAATGGAAGACTTGGCTCCGCGAACGACCAGGAGAGAATCCCCGGGCACGATGCCGTCCGTCGATTCTCGCAGCACCAGGCGCACCGACTTGCCGTCTGCCGCCCAGAGCATCCGGGAAGGACGGATGTCAATCGTATCGTTTCCATGGATGTAGGCGAAGAAGTCGTTTCCGACAAGCGAAGAATAATCGACCGGTTCGGAGAACGAAACCGTGAGCGTGTCTCGGGAATCGCCGTAGCGGAGCGAAGCCGCCGTGACGACCGGAGCCATCTTGTCCGCAATCGCAACCGTCTGCTGCGCGACAAAGGTGTTGCCGAAAATATCGTAGTAGGTATAGAGCGTTGCCGCCGGGACATTCGAACTGATGCTCGTCAAACCCGGAGCGACATTGATATTGCTTCGGACCACCCATCCGACGCTCTTGCCGTCCGCACTCAGGATAAGGTCGCGCGGCTGCGCCTGGAGCTCGATCAAAAGCCCTCGGGAACTGTACCACGGGAACGAGAAGTAGAAGTTTTCAACATCTTCCGCTGTCACCTTCGCATTGAAGCGGACCGCGATAGAATCGAGCTTGCCGTCACCGTCCGTGTCGTAATACTCCACCATTTCCGCCGCCGGATAACGATCCACAACGGTTACCGGGACCTGGCGCTCGTATTCCGAAGTTGCGATGTAGGAAAGATTGTGGAACGAAGCTCCCGGAGCGAGCGTCACAAAGTCAGTCCGTCCGTTCAGGCCCAGCGAATCGCCGACCAGAATGGTGAGGTTTTTCGTCGGCAGGTAAATCTTGACCGCATCCAGGTCAAAGCCCATCGCGTTCAGCCACACGACCATCTCGGGGCTGTTCAGGTCCGCAGGGATGACATCGATGTTGAACTCGACAAAGAGCGAATCCCGGCCAGTCTTGTTGCGAATCGCATAAGCCTGCTTGATGACATGGGATCCGAGGAGGAGGAGGTTCGTGCTGCGGTTGTAATTCGCCCCGGTCTCTTCACTCGTGTAAGTCACGATAATCCGAGCGTTGTCCGGGAAACGGTCCCCGGGAAGCCCGAGTTCCGCCGCGCTCGCATAGATTCTCGAACCGGATACGGTCAGCGCTCCAGAAAGCGGAAGCGTATCACCGTTTACGACCAAGGCAAGTCCCGTCGCCGAAAGCCCCGCGGGAATCGTATCGGAGAGGATCACTTCCAAGGAATCCAAGAGGCCGTCATCATCCGCATCCTGGATGTAAGCGATTTCCGCCTTGGGAATCGGATCGTAGAAATTGATGCCGTCGAAGATGATCAGGTGACCGTCCTTGTCGGTAATGTAGATACTGCCCACGAGAACAGTCGTATCCGCAGTCACCCAGAACGACTGATCCTTTCCGGTAACGCCGATGGAAATGTTCGACGAAGGCGCTTCCGTATTGGAAGGATCCTTGAAAACCAGGCCCGCAGACCCGGAAATGTAGAGCGAATCCGCATCGCCGAAGTAATCGCGAATCTTATCCGCATCGAGCTTGATTTCGATGACGTCACCCACGCTGACCGATTCACGCCCGCTCGCAGGAATCGAATCGGAGCCGTAACTCGGCAGATCCGTCGATTGGGAACCGCCGCCGGTCACATAGGTATTCCCGTTGATGATAACCGTTCCGGGAACAGAGGAATCCGCAGGAATCGGGATAAGCTTGGAGCCGCCGATAATAAGGGTATCGCCCTTGTCGCGCTTGTCGTTTGTCGGATAGAGATCCGAACCGTCCTGGTCTTCCGAACCGTCTTCGCCAAAGCCTTCATAGACGGTAGAATCCGTAACCCAGGGCGGAATCCACTCATCGCCGCCGCCCTTTACCGAGCTGGAAGAATTGTTGCCAGTGCCGCTCGAAGAACCCGGATTTTCTCCGCCCGCAGAACTCGAAGAATTCCCGCTTTCGCCGCCATTCGAAGAACTCGAACCGGCATTTCCCGAACCGGAGGAATTGCCCGTGCCGCTCGAAGAACCCGGATTTTCTCCGCCTGCGGAACTCGAAGAATTCCCGCTTTCGCCGCCATTCGAAGAACTCGAATTCTTACCGTCATCGCTGGAAGAGCTTAGACCGGAATTTCCCGAACTCGAAGATTTAGATCCCGAGCCTCCCACCGAACTGGAAGAATTGCCCGAGCTGGAAGACTTGGCAGAACTCGAAGATTCATGAAAAATATTTGCACTAGACGAACTTCTGGAACTCGAAGAAATCAGCGTTCCCGGATTCGTCGTCGCCGAGTTACGGTTGGAACCTGCCCCGGCAATCGGCGCCAGATCATCCAGATAGTTATCGATCCACTGGACATGCAAGAGGATGTTGTTATCGATCAGCTTGTTCGGGTTCGACGTGTAATCGAGGAAAATCAAATGCCCGGAATTCGAAGCGACAAAGATATGTCCCTTGTGATCGGC
>CAVKXR010000226.1:0-4047 GCA_963660275.1 Oscillospiraceae bacterium | reverse complement strand
ATATGTAGTCTATTGGCGTACAGGGGTATATATATACGGTATTGATTACCCTACTTCTATTTCTGTCAGCGATTGTCTTTCAAGAAATCGAGATATCCAATATATTAGGATTTCTCCACAGCATTTGCCTTCGTGAGGAATCACATGCGCCATGTTTATGGATCTATATGTTAACTTTGGGTCCTATCGGAAATCGGAAGAGGATCGATTCCGAATCCGTTGCGTACAAGATTATTCGGATGCCAAATAAGGAGGTCTTTGATGCTTAAGTTTCTATCCGTTATCGCATTGCTCGTTTCCTTTTCGTTTGCCGAGGAAATCTGCAATACCGACAATCTCCCGACGATTCCTGCCAACTCCTGTGTGCAGGAAGGCTATGTGTGCGGCTTGGGCTTTGACGTGAGTCATGAGTCCAACGTAATGTTTTTTCATCTCGGGGCGGATGCGTCCTGTTCCACTCTTTTAACCAGCCGCCTTAAGACTTTTTTATATGCGGGAAGCGATATCTATAGCGCAGCGGCAAAGTTCTTTTTGATTGAAAATGAATACGAGGCTAGCCCGCTTTCCCTGACGCTTGCCGGTTCGCTAGCCTTGGCGGCTTCGGGCGCCCGGGAACCGGTTTCCGTTATCTACCACCAGGTTTCACCGGTTGAATATGGCGGCATTCGGCTGCAAAGCATATCGAAAGTGAAATAGGCTTCGATGCGCCTTTTGTCCTTTTGAATTTTGTAAATTTTGCCCATGCGGTTTCGTGTTTTTTTTCTGTGCTTTTTTTTGATGTCGGCGGCTGCGTTTGCGCAGGTGCGCGACCTGTTTGCTGAATTCGATGAGGAAACGAAAGCGGCTGATTCGTCGATCGTTTCGAGTTCGTCGGAAGCTCTTCCTGTGAGTTCGAGTGTCTCCGCGGAAGTTTTGTCTTCATCGCTTGCGGAAAATCTTTCCAGTTCGGCGGTCTCCAGCAGTTCGCTCGCATCGAGTTCGAGCGTTTTGGAAAGCAGTTCTTCAAGCCTGTCGAGTTCATCCGGTGAGGTTTTGTCCAGTTCGTCTGTTGATATTCGAAGCTCGTCAAGTTCTATCGAAGTAGCTCTTTCCAGTTCGCAGGAAACGCACGCAGTGGATTCCCTGGATAAAACGTCCGCTGTTTCTGCGGATTCGCTCGCTCCGTCCGATTCTTCGGGTTCAGTCTCGGCGGATTCTTCTCGGGATGCTGTAGATAGCCTCGCCTTGTCGAGTTCTTTTTCTTCGAGTTCCGCGGAATCTTCCAGTTCGGCGGTTTCCTCGTCTTCGGCGGCTACGGTTGCTGCCGCGTCTTCTTCCTCGGTTTCCCGTCGGGATATCCTCGGGCCGGTCAAGGTTTCGAAAGTCTATGGCATCGACGAGATGAAGGGACGCTACAAGAGTCCGCGCAAGGCCCTGTTCTTCTCGCTGGTCGTTCCGGGTTCGGGGCAGCTCTATGTCGGCGGGTCGAAGTTCAACTATGTCCGCGGCGCGGCCTACCTCGCCTTGGAAGCGGGCCTCTGGGGCAGCTGGTATTATTATTCCGTCTATAAATACGACCGGCAGGTGAACCGCTACAAGAAATTTGCGAAGAACCATTTCAAGGCGTCCCAATACGAAGAGAAAATGCACGACCTGCGCAATTCGCTAGACGATTCGGACGAAGAGGCGAAGTTTGTCGAGCGTTATCTCGCAAGCCGCGAATCCTACTGCAAGTCCATTTACGGGAATGCTTCGACCAACCGCTGCTACATCGAAGGCGAAGAGCTGACAAACGATATCAACCACGTGAACCATGTGAACGGAAAGTTCTCGCTCTACAATTCCGGCTCGTATTATTCGAACATCGCTTCTTCCGCCTACGTTCTAGGCTGGGACGACATCGCGGACGAAACCCCTGTCTCGGCGTTGAACCTTTCCAAGAATTCGGAAACGGTGCCGCTCGGGACTTCGGCGAACCTGAAGATTTACCGCGGGATGCGGAACAAGGCGAACGATTACGCCGACATGCAGGCGTGGTTCTTTGGCGGTCTCATCCTCAACCATCTGGTGTCGGCGGTCGATGCGGCGTGGGCGGCCCATGCGCACAACAAGGTCCTTTACGAAGAGGAACTTTCGTGGTTTGACCGCCTGCATTTTGAAGGCGGCTTCGTCCCGATGAATTCGCAGTCCGTCCTGAACGTCTATTTCAATTTCTAGCGCCATGAAAAAGTTTGCCCTGGTCCTCTTGACGGTGATGCTCCTCGTTTCGGGAGGCTTTTCGCAGGTCGTGATTTCTGTCGATGAATCGGTGAGCAAAAACTCGAAGAAGAGCCTTCCGCTTGCGATCGGCGCGTCGCTTCTCCTGCCCGGGATGGGGCAGCATTATCTGGGCGAAAATTCGCTGGTGAAGGCTTATATCTGGACGGATGTCGCTCTCTGGATGGCGACTTTCGGCAGCTATTTTTTTGGCGAACGGCAGATTGCAAATGCGCGGTCGTATGCGGTTCGGTATGCGGGAATTTCGAACCCGCCGTCGAGCGAGACCTTTTTAAACCTGATGGCGGATTACCGCAGCCGCGGCGGTGTCTCGGGCGAAAACGCGAACCCGGATTCCGACGAGGATTACAACCAGGCGATGCTTCGGAGCGGCAAGGCTATCGATGCGGACTATCCCTTTGATGCGTCGCATTCGTGGGACTGGGGTTCGAGCGACAATCCCGAAACGTCCCGTCGGATGTCGCATTATCGGGACATCTTGAAAAATTACCGCATTTCGCGGATCGCGTTTCAGGTTTCGATCGGCGCGTTGATTCTGAACCGCGTGATTTCCGTCTTGGACGTGATGCGCATCTACCGTTCGACGTCGAGCGACCTGGCTTCGACGGAACGCCGCTTGCATGTGTTTCCGGATTTCAGGCCGGAAGGTCCCGGCGCAACGCTCCTCTTGTCGTTTTGATTTTCATAAGCCGGAGCGTCTGCTTTTGAAGCTGCCGAATTTCGACGAACAGGCGTCCGTTAAAATTTCTATCGTTTGCGCGTGCCTTTCCGTTTCTTGAAAATCGCTCTTTCTCTTGCCGTCGGGCTAGCCTTTGCCGATGACGTCCCGCTTCGTTCGGATTCCACGGTTACAGTGGAAACTCCCGTACATTTTCGCGATGCGAATTTCGACTATCGCTCGGAGGATCCCGGTGCGGATTCGCTGCAACGCTTTTCGCCGCTCAAGTTCGGAGGAATGGTTGCTCTGACGGCTGGCGCCTATGGTGCTGCTTACGGGCTTGTCTTTGCGAAGGGCTGGTGGGACGACGAACATTCGCATTTCCATTTTGAAAACGATTTCGAGTATGCGAAGAACATCGACAAGGCGGGGCATTTCATGTCGGGCTATTTGCTCGGCGAAGGCTTCTATCTCGGCTATTACTGGTCGGGGCTTTCGGAATTCAAATCCTATCTCGCGGCGGGGCTTTCGACGATGGCGACGCATATCGCTATCGACGTGAAGGACGGATATTCGCCGGAATGGGGATTCAGCATTTTCGACGTGCTTTCCGGGACGCTCGGCGGCTTTTATCCGATGGCGAGACGCTACATTCCCGCGTTTAATTATTTTGATCTCAAGTGGAGCTACTGGATTAACAGCCGGGCTTATTACCGGCAGAGCGATACGGGCGTCTTTACCGATGACTATTGCAACGAGACGTTTTGGCTGTCGTTAAAAGTCTATCGGCTGCTTCCGGCTTCCGCGCGGAAGTTCTATCCTTCCTGGCTGGCGATCGCTGCGGGCTGGAGCATCGACGAAGGCGTTTTTGAAGGGAAAAAGGGACGGCACGAGTTTTACATTGCGCTCGATTACGATATGGAAGCGATTTTCAAGCCGCACAAACGTTGGGCGCGGAACCTGGTCCGCTTTGCGAACGGCTTCAAGCTGCCCGCTCCGACGCTCCAGGTGTATCCCGATGTAAAATTCTTCCTGCTCTATCCGATTAAGTTCTAAAATTTTTGGGAGGCCGATGGGTATGAAAACAGCACTGATCACCGGCATCACGGGCCAGGACGGCTCGTATCTCGCGG
>CAVKXR010000225.1:3117-4051 GCA_963660275.1 Oscillospiraceae bacterium | reverse complement strand
GTCCTATACAGTGCGAGATTCGCTCGAATTGAATTTTTCTGGGAATGATTTGTTCCCATTCCTTATGCAGATTGCTGTAAAGAATCTTAAAGTCGTTTAGGTCGTTAGGAACCCCATCGAGAGGGAAGATGTCAACCCATACTCCTGCAGGTTTGGCAATCCAATGTGCATTTCTGGATGTTGTTTCGCTATTGTCAAAAACTCGAGCGTAAGCGATAAGACAGTCGTGTTTGCTTTCTTTGCCAAAAAAAGCCAGTTGAAATTTACAGGACTTATAGGTTTTTATAAATCGTTCATAATCGGGACGGGGCATGCAGATATCGATGTCGTTATCCCATGGAATAAAACCTTGATGACGTATCGCTCCAATCAAAGTGCCGTAGGCTAATGTGTAGCGGATATTTTCCTTTTCACAAAAACGGTGGATGTCTTTGAGGATGTTAAGAGAAAATGCCTGAAGTTCTTTTAGTGTAAGTTCTTTCATCCCTAAAGCCTAGGTCAAAATTCGCGATAGTCTATTGGTGTGCCGATGGATTTAAAATAGATATTCTGTTCTTCTAAGGTGTGAGAAATGCCTACATCGTTAGGAAAACGCATCCAATTCTTGCCGTATATTTTTTCGAGTATGTTTTGTGGTTTGTTTGGACCTGGAAAAAATACGCCTTCGAATGAAATAGGTTTTAAGGGGAGCAAATCGTCTGTCCTTTTGAATCCGTGAAATTTATATTCGGTGAAGCCGAAGTTTCCGATTCCGGGCACAATGCGCGATGTCGGTTCGGAAGAATAAATGTCGTTGTTTTTTAACTCGTTTTCGTAAAAATCAAATTTTTCTTTCCAGCTATGATCGCCGTGAACATAATTGCAGATTTTTTCTCGGAAAGCGAGAAACTGTTCTTCCGTTACATTTTCCTTGATGTAGTCGTTTGGAAAAAAT
>CAVKXR010000225.1:0-3107 GCA_963660275.1 Oscillospiraceae bacterium | reverse complement strand
AAATTCTACGTTTACAGAGTCTCGAAGACAGCTTCCGTAAAAAAGATGCAGGCAAAATGGCGTTATGATGAAGACGAATTTGTTTGGATTTTTCCGAATGCTTAAATCATAGAACTTTGCCGAGAAACAATTCTTTTGGGAAGAGTCAATCCATATAAATTTTTGTTTTGCGATATCAATGATTTTGTCAAAATCTTTGCGGGATACACTTAGGTCGATATCATCATCCCAGGGAATGAAGCCTCTGTGCCGACAGGCACCAAGAAGTGCCCCTCCGTCTAGATAGGGTTGGATTCCATACGATTCAAATGTTTGGATAACCTTTTGGGCAAAGTCAAGTTCCCGAAGTTGAAAGTTCCGGAGATAGCCCGTGGCTGGTTTCATTTGGCTGATATCGCAGTGGCGCTTGAAGTATTCAAGTTGATAGCTTAGCGAGGCGACTTTTTTGTTTAGCGATTTTATTTTTTGCTTGTCTTTAAAGATGAAATAATAGAACTTTCGTAGCCATTCTTTTACTTTGTTAAACATCGTACGTTCCTAGATAAAACCTTTGTTTTTTAAATCTTTGAACGCTGCTATGAGTTTGTCATAATCGGCGGTTGTCAAATGACCGATATGGCCCACGCGAAAAATCGAGTCTTTCATATCGCCGCCGTTCGGACAAATCCACATGCCGTATTCGTCCTTGATTTTGAGAAAGATGTCGTAAGCACTTGCGGTTTTCGGGTGGAGGGGGGTGACGGCGTTTGACAGCGATTCCGAAACGATTTCGAACGGAAGGTCCTTGATTTGGCTGCGGAAGTAGCTAGCAAGGTCGGTCGTGCGTTTGATTTCTGCTTCCACGCCTCCGTTAGCCTCGATTTCTTTTAAGCGGGCGTGAATCTGGCGAAGAATTCCCACGGCGGGAGTCCACGGGGTTTGACCGCGTTCGGCGTTTTTGAGCGCAAGTTTCAAATCTAGGTACTGGCATTTGCACTTGACCTGTTCCACTCGCTTAAGGGCTTTTGGAGAAAGCGCCATAATGGAAATGCCTGGAGGACAGGCAAGAGCCTTTTGCGAACCGGTGATCATGATATCCGCATCGAGTTCTGCCATATTAAACGGATCGGCAAGAAATGTGCTGATGCAATCTACAATCAAAAATAGGTGATTGCGTTTGCAGAAATTGCCGATAAGATCCATGTCGTAGAGGACGCCGGTCGATGTCTCGTGTTTGTTCACGATGAATGTCGTGTAATCTTTGCCTTCAAAATTTTTAAGATGCTCTGCTTTGAGCGCCTTGCCTGGGGCGAGCTTGATTTCGGTGAATGGAATTTCGTGTAGCGTGCAGAGTTCTACAAAACGATGGCCGAAACTACCGCCATTCACGACGATTGCCTTGTCGTCTTTGGTTAGTGTATTCATGATAGCGGTTTCCATGGCGGCGGAACCCGAACCTGTAATGAACACAACTTTGGAATCGTCGGTAGCGTAGGCGAATTTCTTGACAAGCGCCTCGCTTTCAAACATCATCTGTGAAAATTCTGTGGTTCGAAAATAGGGAACCTGTTCAGCTCCGATGGCGCGTATGGCTTCGCTGGATTGAACAGGACCTACAGTAAAGTTGATCATGAAAAGCCTCTGTTAAATTTCAAAAAAGTTTTTGCGAACGTTAAACTGTTGCATAATTTCGGCCATGCAAATGCTTTCGCGTCGGCGCAAACGTGCCGATGAAAACTGATGATTGTAAATGCAGCGAATAAATTCCTGAATTTCGTAGCGGATTCCGAAACCGTCCCATTTGTAGAAAAATTTTTTATTGTCGTTCTGGTTTTCGTAGCGCAATTCAAAGTAGTCGGTTTTCCACCATGGGGCAGGTACATAGGCGTAACCTTTGGTTCCCGAAATGACGAGATTACCTTCGGTTTTAACGCCTAGTCCCACCTTGAAAGAACACACCGCTTTTTCGTAGCGGATAAGTCCTTTGGTATGAATATCGACACCGTTTTCCATACGAGAAAAAAGTTCTAGGTTTTTATAATTCGTCCCCATCAGCTTAAGAATTGGAAGTAGCGGATAGGAACCCTGTTCGAACATGGCGCCTCCGGCTTGTTTCGGGTCGAATTCTCTACCGTTTTTATCAAGTAGTTGCGAAAGAGAGGCTTCTATGTCGACTACGTCGCCTATAAGTCCTGACTTGATTGTCACCATTAGGTGGTTGAATGCAGGACTGTAGGCGGTTTTGTTGGCCTCCATCAGGATTACGCCTTGTCTTTCGGCTAGTTCATAAAGTTCGCGCGCTTCGTCTCCGTTCAGCACCATAGGAGTTTCACAGAGTACGTGTTTTTTCGCTTCTAGAGAATGCTTGATATTTGCGTAGTGCGAAAGGTGTGGGGTTGCGATGTAAACGGCATCCACGTTTTTATAAAAATTTTGAATGTCATCGTATGCAACAATGTCGTTGAAAGACGATGCAAATTCATCGCTTTGTGATTTATTGACATCGTAAGCGGCTGTAATCGAGACACCGTTTACAACGTTTGCTTCGGAAGGAAATCGTTGGGCGACTCTGCCGCAGCCGATAATACCCATTCGCACAACATCTTGGCTTTCGGCGCGGAGCATGGTTGAAGAAATTCCTTCTGTGCGAGGTAAATAGACTACTTGGCAGAATTCTTTTAGATAGTCAAATTTGCCGTCCCAGTCAGAACCGATTGCAAAAATATCGACATCGTATCGTTGAATGTCATCGATTTTTTGTCCGACGTAATCTTCAATGATGATTTGGTCGGCGAGTCCTGTAGCGCGTACAGCATCAACTCGTTCGAGTACATTATTGCGCACGTTTAACTTGCCGCGCTCGCGATCAAAGTTGTCGTTTGTGACGCCGACAATTAAAAAATCGCCTAGTGATTTTGCTCGTTTGAGCAAGTTGATGTGTCCTTGGTGAAGTAAATCGTATGTACCGTATGTAATTACTTTTTTCATTTTCAGATAAAAAATAATTTTTTCTAGATTATAGAAAATTCATGTAAGTATGAAAAATAGCCAATAAGGACAAGCTTGTTCTTTTCCTAGACATCTTTCCTCCCTAGACTTCCCATCGACCAGTTTTCTTGGAACCGATG
>CAVKXR010000224.1:0-4063 GCA_963660275.1 Oscillospiraceae bacterium | reverse complement strand
CCGATTAACCGTTCCGATGCGGACAAACGCAACATCCGGACGCCGTTTCGCCATATCGAAAAAGGTTTCGATATTTTTTCGCTTTTCGGGAAGGCTTATATTCAGCACCATCCGGGAAAATCCTTTAATTCCAAAGCTTTCTAAAAAGGCAACGCATTCCGCTTGACTTGCTTTTTGCGGTGACTTGCGATATTTCGGATTTAACGGAAGCCCGGCAACCACGCTAGGAGCTCCGCCTATTCCATAAAATTTTTCCGCCTCCTTCCTGGAATAATTTGAATTATAGATGAATCCGTCTGCCTTGGCCGCGGGCTTCGCATAAAACTCGGAAATCAATTTAAACTTGAGGCTAAACGGATAGAGGGTTTCGGCAAACGTATCATGAACCAACACAACGATTTTCGCATGTGGAAGAGCCTTTCTCACGGGGGAAACCAAAAAACCGATTTCCGGGCGAATCAAAAAGACGACTTTGGGCTGCCGTTTTTGGAGGTAATCAAATAGCGGTTTTCGAAAACTAAAATAGCCGGTATAAAGCGAAGAAGCCCAAATTTCGGCATCGGAAGAGTTACATATTTCAAAGCCTTCCGAAAAATATCTTGGCGTTTTTAGCCAAAGAATCGATGTATCGTACTCCGCACTTATCGCCTGTTTCAAATCAAGCGCCAAGCGTCCAAAACTCGTCCGGGAGTTCTTGTCGCAGAGTATGACCATTTTTGAATCAGGATTCATCGGGAGAAATATATATATTTTTATCGATGCCTCAGATCAACGAACAGATTTGTTTTTACAGCGATGCTGCGGAATGGGGCGGACAAGAAATTCTTTCCGCCCGAATAGCGGGTATTCTGAGCGCGGCCTTCGCCAAGATTATTTTTATTCATTTCTGTCCAAAATTCCAAGAAGTTTTAGATCCGAAGATTCAAACCATACGCCTTCCCTTTTCCGCCAGCACGCCCTTTCCCATTTTCCGCGACCGTTCCCGAAGCAAACG
Source organism: Oscillospiraceae bacterium (assembly GCA_963660275.1). Taxonomy (GTDB): domain Bacteria; phylum Fibrobacterota; class Fibrobacteria; order Fibrobacterales; family Fibrobacteraceae; genus Hallerella. The sequence goes on along the minus strand of CAVKXR010000224.1, from coordinate 3,069 downwards.
GAAAATCGTCGAAAAGCTATTCTTAAAGCACCATGTCAAAAATCTGGTCGTCTGCCCGGGAAACATCGAACGTTGCCTCCCGGCCATTTTTGCGGCACATCGCTTAGGAATCCGAACCGTTTCCTATTATCCGATGGCCTTTACCCAAAGCGAATCCGGGGCGACTCTTGGAAAGTTACGAGATTTTTTGGCAAAATCCATCTATCCGCTGATTTCAGAATGGATTGTCATTTCTAAAACGCAGGAACGCCTGCTGCGACGATTCATCACAAAAGAAACGCCAGTACACCTGTTGCCAAATCCGCTGAGCTGGAATTTCGTCGATTCCCCAAAAATTCCAAGTACACCATTAAAAATAGCAACCATTGGCCGGATTTATTTTGTACAAAAAGGGCAAAATACTATCCCGATTATCGCAGAAAAACTTAAACAGCAAGGCTTCCCCTTTTCTTTTCATATCATCGGTGACGGTCCCGATTTTAAATCCTTGGAATCTTTAATTGAACGGCTCCATGTCAAAGAAAACATCGTTTTATCTAAATGGATTTCACCGAACGAACTGCAACAAATGATGAAAAGGGAATTTGACCTCGTGTTCATCCCCTCCCGGTTTGAAGGCGAACCGCTCATCCTCTTCGAAGCGATGCAATGCGGTTTTCCGATTCTAGTTGCCAACAGGGAATACGTCAAGGAGTATGAATTGCCAAACTGGATGCTCTACAGTCCAGGCGATTTGTCGGATGCCGTATCTAAAATCCGGGACTTGGACAAAAGCTACAACCTGAAGGATTTTATCGAAGCGAGGAAACATCTTTTCACAAATCGCAGCGATTCCGAATTTTCAAGAAACGTTCATCAGGTTTTTGGCAAAATTTTTCAAAAGACTCTTCATGGCTAAGATTTACATTGTACTCTGCACTTACAATGGAGAACGTTTTCTCCCGCAATTCTTAGAATCTCTCAAACAACAGACAAGACCGGCAGACACCATTATCGCTTACGATGACGGTTCTACCGATTCAACCGTTTCCATTCTAAAATCATTCGCGACAAAACTTCCGTTACAGATTTTTGCAGGTAACAGGAACCAAGGGCACCGCGCCGCATTCAATCAGGCCCTTACCCTCGTACAAAAAATGGCAAGCAGTTCAGATAAAATAGCCCTGGCCGACCAAGACGACGAATGGCTTCCTCGCAAACTGGAAACTTTGGAAAACGCATTGAAAAATCATGCACTGGTATTTGGAGACGCACAAGTCATCGACGCAAACGGAGATGAAATCGCCACATCCTGGAGAAAATTCGCTAGGATCCCGCAACAAGTCTCTTTAAAATCCCAAATCGCGGGAATCAACAACGTAACCGGCTGCCTATCCCTTTTTCAGGCCTCGCTTCTTGAATTTGTCCTGCCGATTCCCGACGGAGTTACCGTACATGACCGCTGGATAGCGATGTTCGCCGAAAGACACGGAGGAATCCAACCCATTCCCAATCCGGTCATTAAGTATCGTCTCCATGATTCCAATGCCATCGGAGGAAAGCCCGTCCCCAAAATGAGTAAAACGCTAAAGCTCCAGGAACGCTGGGTGGAAACCATCTTGCAAAATTCCCGCAGACTGGCTTTAAAAGAAGATGAAATCCTATTTGCAAAAACGCTCCTGGAAATTCACCGGGCAAGACAAGTCGAAAATTTATCGCCTAGATTTCTGCCGTGGATTTACCGCCAACGCAATCAGCTTTTTCCTGCAGGAAATATCAAAAAACGTATTCAGCAGATTCTATTTTCCTGCGTCGGTTTGCCTCTTGCCAAAAAAATTTGGAAAAAAACATGAAAGCCTTTCGAAAAACCGCCATCATCCTGGTCACCTACGGACAATGGGAAAAAACCAGGAACTGCCTAAACGACTTGTTCAAAGCGCCCAAGGAGCTATTCGAGATTTTTGTTGTCGATAACGGCAGCACGGACGAAACCCCGCAAAAAATAGGCGAAGAATTTCCCGAGGCGAAGCTTTGCCTTCCCGGAAAAAATCTCGGATTTGGCGCCGCCAACAATCTAGGAATTGCGTGTGCAGAAAAAAGCGGCATCCCATTCGATTCCATCTTTATCCTGAACAACGACACTCGAATCTCTGCCGGAACGCTGGAAGGCTTGCAAAAAGACCTGTCTAAATTTCCAGGACACATCATCTCTCCGCAACTTCGAAATGCCGACGGATCCATTCAAAAAAGCTGGTTTTCGGAAATCCCTCATCGCCAGTTTTTCCTGAACGCGTTTCGTTCCAAGGAATCCGCCGCCCGCTATGTCCATGGAAAAACTTTTCCCGTTTCGGATACTTCTTTCATGGAGGCCCAGTGGACAAATGCGGCAGCCTGGCTGATGAGCATGGAAACATGGAAAAGCGTCGGACCTTTCGATGAAAGATTTTTCATGTATTACGAAGATGTCGATTGGGCTTACCGGGCTCGCAAACGAGGCATTCGTTTTTTCATCGACCCGAAACTTTCGATTATTCACCTTGACGGAGGTTCTGCGAAAAACAGCTTATCGCGAAGCCTACAGCATGATTCGTCACAACTTTATTTTTATCGGAAATATTTCGGAACCAAAGGCGCTTTTCTTTCACGGACATTCCGCATGTTCCGCAGCCTTGTCCGTGTCATTTTACAACTGCCAAAAATTTTCTCTTCAAAAGAAGCACGGGAAAATGTACAAATCCACCTTATTCTCTTTCTCTTTTCCCTAGGACTTTTTAAATTCAAGCGATGATGAAACACATCTTTCTTTTTCTTTTCCTCTCCGCGCTATCCCTTTCCGCCGCGGTCCCTGGCCATATCGGGTTCGGCGATTCGGCAACCTTTTTCCGTATCCGGGGAACCTTGGGAGATTCGCTTAGCGTTTCCCGATTTTCAAATACCGACAAGGATGACAAGCATCTCGAAAACAGCCTTTTTGTGAATTTATATGTAAACGGCTCTATCCTCAAGAATTTTACATTCCGCGCATCCGCTAGCGTCATGACGGACAGGACAAACCGAATCTATACGGATCCCGGCTATAATCCGTATAAC
>CAVKXR010000223.1:0-4081 GCA_963660275.1 Oscillospiraceae bacterium | reverse complement strand
TTCCCGTGTCTGCGTCCGCCGCGGCGGACAAGCACGGGAATGACATTGTAGCGAGTAATGGAATGCATCATAGCGAGCTGTGAAATGATGGCAAACAGAAAACAGTTCGCTTCGAATTCCCGCATCCCGTGTTCCGCTAAACTCTTCCCTAAACCTAGACGTCCGCGGTTCCAACCTCTAAGCTCCGACATATCTCACTCTTCGTATTCATATGAATCTTCGTCCGAATCGTCGTATTCTTCGTATTCATCCTTTTCGTTTGGCAAGATGACGAGCCCGAGCGCGACAGGTTCCCCTTTCTCGTTCATAAAGCCTTCGAGATAGAGCGTCGTCGAAAGCCGCACGAGGCGCAGGTCCATCATCGTTCCGCCGTCGTGGATGCTCTTCGGCCCGATTCCAAAGAACAGAAACTTTTTTCGTTTGTATTCAAAGCGGTTCCCGTCGAAATTCCAAATCCATCGTGTCTTGCCGTCTTCCGAATCTTCATAGTCGCAGGTTTCCGCATCGATGTCGCATTCAAACGAAGCCCGCCCCTGGTAACGCTTATTCCATTCCGTGCTGAAGGCGCAGGTCTTGATGCTGTGCCCGCCATTGACCTTCGCGTTTAATTTGTCGTTAATCGAAACGATATCCATCTTTTCATCCTTGACCTGGTTCCAGACGTCGCGCAAAATCAGGTAGCTTTCGATTCCCTTGGGGCAGTTTCCCGTGAGGTTCACTTCTTCATGCGCCTGCAAAAGCTTTTGCTGCAAGTCCACGTCAATCGCCGCCGGGATTTCGACATCCTTGATTTTTTCGATGACCTTTTTAGGCGGAACCGCTATCACCTTGTCGCCCTTCTTTACAAGATAGCCGAGCTCGTCGCGAACCATGTTCAAGCATTGCTGCACGTGGATTCCGACCGTATTCGACGCAGCGCTCACAAAATCGACACCGATTTCCAGGTGCCATTCCCCCGCCGCCGAATTTTCCTTGTCGAGCCTGCAATAAGCTTCCTCGCGGATACCGTCGATATAGACGATTTTCGCCTTGAGCTTCGTGAGCATTTCCCCTTCCCTGTCCAGGCGTTCCAGACTCCAGAAGTTCGGATTTTGGCGGAGCAGTTCGGCAAAGGCCTTGTCGCCGTCCAAGGCAGGGAGCAGCGAATCGTTCCTCGCGTTTTTCTCCCGGAGAAGCTCGGAATATTCCGTCGTGATGTCGGGATTTTCAAAAAGCGACTGCGTCACGGCAAGCGCAAAGGTCGAGAAAAAAAGGACAAAAGGCAGGACTTTGTTTCGCATAGGGGTAAAATAGAAAATGGGTTGGCGGGCAACCTACCTTGAATTTCGGAATTTCAAGAATCCCCAATTCAGCGCATAGAGCAACACGCCGAAAAGGATGATGACCGGCCCGACCGTAAAATTCAGGAAATAGGCGACGAGAAGCCCCGAAACGGAAAGCGTTGCCGAAAACAGGCAGGAAAGGAGCATCATCTGCTTCAAATTTTTTGAATGGCTCTCTGCGACATAAGCGGGAATCGTGAGCAGCGCAATGACGAGAATCAGCCCGACCGTCTGTACCGCCATCACGACCGTACAGGCGACAAGCGCCATCAAAAGCATATAGAGACGCAGCACGGGCACCCCGCGCACACGGGCAAATTCCGGGTCGTGGGATATGGCTAGAAAATCCCGGAAGAAAAAAACGGTCACACACAAAACGACAAGCGCGAGCGCAGCCATTCCCCAGAGAAGTTCCTGCGGCACGGTCAGGATGCTCCCGAAAAGAAAGCTCATCAGGTCTCCGCTATATCCCGGAGTGAGATCCGTTAGAATGACGCCAGCCGCCATGCCACCCGCCCAGATGACATTCACCAGCGTATCGGAACGTTCGCGGTCTTTCCACGTCAGGTATCCCATTACAAACGCACAGACAAGCGCCACGCCCAGAGCGCCGAGCATTGGCGAAAATCCGCAAAAGCACGCCAGCCCGATGCCTCCGAACGAAGCATGCGCGACACCGCCCGCCGTTCCCGAAACCCTGTTCACCACCACATAGGAACCCATGATTCCACAGGTGACCGAGACAAGAATCGCGGCAACAAAGGCGTTGCGCATAAATTCCAAAGAAAACATTTCCAACATGGTCAAAAAAATAGCTTATCGGTTCAGGGTCCCGCATTCAATCCCACGAAACGCGGCAAATCCATCAGGGAAGAAATTCGCGCATCGGCAAGCGATCCGTCCTCTTCGGAATCGGCATTCACCCAGACCGTGGTCCATCCGCGGTCGTGTGCAGGTTTTAAATTCTTGAGGGAATCGTCGAGCAGGACGATTTTTTGCGGAGAATCTCCCGCACGAAAAACGCCATCCGCCAAGAGAACTTTTTCCATTTTCGCGTAAGCGCTTTTCGCCGGTTTCCCTTCCCAGCCGAGGTTTTCAAGCCCCACGATTTTTTGAAAACATTCCGAAATTCCCATCCGGGAAATTCCTGCACGGCTCCAGTCGGAGCGGCCATTGGTAAAGACGTATTTCGGTCCGCGAATCGAACGGAGCATCTGGAGTTTCGGCAGGGAAAATTCCGGATAGACCAAGGTTTCCGGCTCATGGATAAAGTCGAAATAATCATCCGGCAAGACGCCATGGAGATTTCGAAGCCCGGCGAGGGTCGTTCCAAAACGGAAAAGATAGTCCTTGCGAATCCGAACCGCCTCTTCAAAAGAACATCGGACGGTCCTTTGCACAAAAAGGGAAATGCGCCGGTCAAGAGATTCGATAACAGCCCGCTCCGCATAGAGCGTCAAGTCATAGTCGAAAAGCCAGATTCGGTCCGCGGTGTTCGAAATTTTCATTGGACGAGGCCGCTTATCTGCCGCGCGAGATACGAAGCGTAATTGTCCGTCATGCCGCTCACAAAGTCAAGGACCTGGTGATACGCTTCGAGAGGCGTTACGGTCTGCCCGATTTTCGCGGGACCAATCAGGCGCACGATCCGCGCCGCACGATAGGATGATTCCCCGTACTTGCGAAATTCATAGACGCCGCTCACAAAGGCGTCGAGGACCGTGCTGAGCGTCGTGTAGCTGCCGACTTCAAGCTCCGTCTTTCTGCGGTCGGGGTAAATGCGTTCCCGCCCGAGCCGTTTTGCGATGCGAATGCCGTTCACCGCATCGGAATCCGCCAGTTCAATCAACGACGACCGAAGTTCCCCGTTCATGATTTCCTTGTAATGGACGACAAATACGTTCGCCACCGCGTCGATCAGGTTCTGGATGGCAAGCCCGCGTACGCTCGAAAGGAAGTCGCGAAAATTCTGGCCGTTCTCGTTGTATTCCCGGTCGATGTCGATGTCCGGGCCGCAGAGATATTCGAACATGTTGCGGATGTCGGCAAACTGGAGAATCCCGAGTTCGATGGCATCTTCCACGTCCAAAATGCAGTAGCAGATATCGTCCGCGGCTTCCACCAGATAGCTCAGCGGATGCCGCATCCAGATTCCGTTCCCGATTTCGGGAATGCCAAGTACATTCGCCATGTCTCGGTAATCTTCCGCTTCCGTCTGGAAAAGGCTCGTCGGGATTCCATAGACGGCAAGTCTCGGATACTTCATCATGGAGGCTACGGTCGCATACGTGAGCCGCATTCCGCCATCCAAAAAATGATATTCCAGTTTCGAAAGGATCCGAACTCCCTGGGCGTTGCCGTCAAAGTTTTCAAAATCCTTCATTTCGCGGTCGCTGAAATCCCTGAGCGGATCGGAATCCCGATTTTTCTTGAACCAGTCGCGAATCGCCGCTTCTCCCGCATGGCCGAACGGCGGATTGCCGATATCGTGGGCGAGAGCCGCCGACTGGGCAATCGTCCCGAAATGGGACGCGCTAAAACTCTTGGGAAACTCTTTCTTTATCTGGTTGAAAACCGTTATCGCGAGACTGCGCGCAACGCTTGACACCTCGATGGAATGCGTCAAACGGCTGTGCACATGGTCGTTTACGGAAAACGGATGCACCTGCGTCTTTCTTCCCAGCCGACGAAATGCCGTCGAAAAGACGATGCGGTCATAGTCGCGGTGAAAATCGGAACGGTTCGGATCAAGGCTCGCC
>CAVKXR010000222.1:0-4081 GCA_963660275.1 Oscillospiraceae bacterium | reverse complement strand
ATGGTCAAGAAGGGCGACAAGGTGGAATGCGTCGTGCTCGCTGTCGATAAGGAAAAGCGTCGCATTTCGCTCTCCATGAAGCACCTCACCGAAGATCCGTGGGATACCGTCGAAACGACTTATCCGATCGATTCCGAAGTCAAGGGCAAGATCATCCGTCTCCTCGACCGCGGCGTTGTCGTCGAACTTCCGAACGGCATCGAAGGATTCATCCCGGTTTCGAAGCTCACCGCCGAATACATCAAGGTTCCGGCAGATGCCTTCAAGGTCGGCGACGAAGTTCCGACTGTCGTAACCGAAATCGACCAGAACAATCGCAAGATTACGCTCTCGGTCGTCGATTACTTCAAGAGCCGCGAATCCGCGGAACTCAAGGCTTGGATGGACTCCCACAAGCCGGGTGAAAACGGAACAACCATCGGCGAAGCGGTCGCTCCGGCGAAGAAGAAAACCGCCAAGAAGGCTAAGAAGGCCGACGATGCGGAAGCCGAAGAATCCAAGGAAGAAGCGAAGTAATTCGGTTCGAGCCTAGAATTCAAAAATCCCGAATCCGCCGGATTCGGGATTTTTTACGTTAAAAGAACAACGCCTATCCGCGCGTAATGCGGAATTTCAAGCTGATGACATTTCCCTTTCCCTCGTCAAAGTCAGACGGCAATTCCCAGAAAGTCACCGCAAAGCGATAGGAAAATTCCGTTCCGATAGACCACGTATCGCTCATCCACCAGTCCATGCCGACTTCGAAACTGTTGAAAAGTTCCGTCGAATAAAGCTTTATCCTATCCCTAAACTTTTTACTCTGGTAGTAATTGCCGCCGAACAAAACAGACTGGCCAAAATGCAGCCCGCGCAACGGCGAATCCGGGCGCAAAAAAGGATAGAACGCGATTCCGAGACCGGCTGCAGCGCTCCCGCCAAAGGCATTCTTGTCTTCAAACCGTTCCTTGGCAATCAGGTAGGAAACCTCTTCGGCACTCCAAATTTTCCGCGTCTGTTCCAAAGTTCCCGTCTGGAGCGAAAGATCGATTTCCGAATACAGCACCATCAGATTCCAAAAGGATTTGCCAAAGCGGAAGTCAAATGCAGGGAAAGGATCGCCGCTAAAACGGATATCCTCGGAAACTTTGACATCGATATATCTAGGGTTCTCCCCATAATACCTATCGTCATATTTCCCCGAAATTTCTGCCGAAGAATACGAAGGTCCCGCGCCAAAGCTGAAGTAAAAGCCCCGATGCGTCTTGGGAGTTCGCGACCAGGTAGATAAAGAGAGCATCAACACTAAAATGAATGTCTTTACGTACAAATTCATTCTATCCTCGTGTCATGCGGAACATGAGCTGGAATCCATTCAGCCCGTTATCGGAGGCATCGCTTTCAAACCGCGGGCTTCCATGAAAGTAGCTGACGCCGACTCCCAGCGAAAGATGGTCGTTCACCCACCATTCCTTGCCGATTTCCACGGTAAATCCCAAATCGATATCCCGATTCGGTCCCGAAGAAATTCCATCGCCAAAGACAGCTCCCAAGCCATAACCTACGGAACCGCCGACAAAGAAGCCGTTCAAGGCGGAATTCGGATTTCGGAAAGGATAAATCGATGAGCCGAACCCCACATAGGTGCGAAGCATCCAGGAATTACCATCGGAATATTCTTCCGAAAAATCATCTTCCCTATCGGTTTCCGAATGTTTCGCCTCACCCAGATAACCGGTAAAGTTGAAAATCGTATAGAATGCGACCAAATTTCCGATAGCCGTTCCAAAACGAAATTCCATCACCGGAAAACTAAAACCTTCAAACGTGACCTTGTCCTGGTAACGGGCATCGTCATCATGACTTTCAAAGCTCAGATAGGAAACCCCGACATCAAAGCTGTTGTAAAAGCCGCGGTGTTCCTTCGGATGCGGATTCGAATCGGTTTCCGCAACGCCCGACGAGACAAAAGCGGCAAGAAACAGAAAAACGAATTTTATCTTTTTTATAGGCATAAAGGCAAATATAGAAATCAAGAAGGACGCTGGAAAAACTTTTCCAATTAAATTATTTTATGCGCAAGATGTCCCACTATGTCTATATGCTCGAATGCAAAGGCGACCGAATCTATACAGGCTACGCGACCGATGTCGAGAAGCGTTTCGAAGCCCACAAGCAAGGCAAAGGTGCGCGATTCACCAAGGCGTTTCCGCCAAAAAAAATTCTGAAAGTTTTTACATTAAAATCCAAGCACGACGCGCTGCGGCTCGAAGCCCTGATCAAGCGACAAAACTCCATCGCCAAGCGACACTGCATCCTGCTTCCCGACGGAATTCTCCCGGACTTTTTCTACGAAAGACCAAAAGCTTCTGGCAAAAATCCATCCGAGTAACCGCTCCGACAATTCGAATTTATTTTTGATTAGTAAGATCAAGAAGGCTTTATGGACTTTTCAAAAATCCCCCATCCCGTCAATTTCAGTTTTCGGAATTCCGTACAAAGTAAAAAGTTCACCTACCTCGGAAACGGATTTTTCCGTTTGCAAGTTTTTTTCGGAAACGAAAACCCGAGACCGTTCGAGTGGAACGAAGAAGCGTTCCGTACAAATGAAGATTCCAAAAAATTTTTGAACCGGGTCAAGTTTTCAAAGGGAAATTTCCAAGTTATTTCTCCTTCCGGCGAATCTTTCCTGGAAAGCTCTCGCGAAGGCTTTTTCGGAATATGTCAAAACCGTTGGCTGATGCGTTTTGAAGCGGATGAAAAATTTCACTTTTACGGACTGGGAGAACGCGCTGGAAAGCTCGACCGCAAAGGAACCCGTGCACAGATGTGGAACGTCGATGCCTGGGGCGCACACGGAACCATCAAATGCCGCGATGACGAACCCGATCCGCTCTACGCGAACATTCCCTTCCTGCTCATCCGAAAAGGCGAAGACGCTATCGGCATTCTCGTAAACGATGCGGGACGCGTCTTCTTTTCGCTCTCGCCCGATATGCGGCTTCACCCGAGCCAGGAACCGGTCCAAGGCTCGTCCCTCTATTTTGGCAGCACAAGCGGTCCCGCCGATGTTCTCTTTATCGTCGGAAGCGATGCCGCGGATGTCATTTCCAAATTGGGAAAGCTCGCCGGACCGCTCCACGTTCCGCCGGAGTGGGCGCTAGGCTATCACCAAAGCCGCTGGGGATACGCGGGAACAAAAGACTTAATTTATCTGGACAAAGAAATGTCCAGGCGAGAGATTTCTTGCGATGGATTGTTTCTCGATATCGACTACATGGACCGCTACAAAGTATTCACGACAAACGAAAAAACATTCCCAAATCCTGAACAAATTACGAAAAAGCTCTTGAAAAAAGGGAGGCATATCGTCCCGATTCTCGATCCGGGCGTACGCGATGAAAATTACTTTGTACGCAACGACGGAATTAGAAAAAAGATTTTCTGCAAAAATCCGAACGGGGATTTTTACCGCGGATTCGTATGGCCCGGAACAACGCTCTTCCCGGACTTTTCCACCGAAGAAGGCAGGTCGTGGTGGGCAAAGCGCGTCAAAAATTTTTCCAAAAAAGGATTTTACGGCTACTGGATAGACATGAACGATCCGAGCACAGGTTCTGTCTCCGACGACGAAATGCTCTTCTTCCACGGGAAAAAGGACCACGAAAGCTTTCACAATCTCTATGCAAGCGGCATGGCAAAGGCGACTTTCGAAGGCCTCAAGAAAGCGCACCCGAAAGAAAGTCCGTTCATCCTTTCCCGCAGCGCGAGCTTCGGAACGGGGCGCTACGCGGGCATCTGGCTCGGCGACAATTTCAGCACATGGAAAGCCTTGAAAGAATCCATCCCGATGGCGTTGAACGTTTCCATTTCAGGAATCCCCCTCGTCGGTGCGGACGTCGGAGGCTTCGGCGAAGACTCCTCGGCGGAACTACTCGCCCGCTGGGCGGAAGCCGCAGTGCTCTTCCCCTTTTTCCGCATCCATTCTTCGAAGAACTGCAGACGGCAGGAACCGTGGGAGTTCGGGAAGTCCTGCGAAGAACGCGTCAAGAACGCAGTTCTCTTTCGGGAGAGAATGCGACCGATTCTGTACAAACTATTTAAA
>CAVKXR010000221.1:0-4104 GCA_963660275.1 Oscillospiraceae bacterium | reverse complement strand
AGGCGGATCAGGTCGGGACGAATTCCGTTTGCGATGAGCTGTTCATCGGTCAGCTGGCGGTGCGTGTGGCTTGCCGGGTGAAGGACGCAGGAACGCGCATCGGCAACATGAGTGACAATCGCTATCAGTTTGAGCGAATCCATGAACTGGATGGATTCTTCTCTGCCGCCCTTGATGCCGAAAGCGAGAACGCCGCAGGGAATTCCGCCCTTGAACTGCTTCTTGGCGAGTTCGTGATACTTATCCGATTCGAGGCCTGCGAAATTGACCCAGGCGACTTTCGGATGGTTCTGGAGGAACTTGGCGATTTTCAGCGCATTTTCGCAGTGTTTCGGCATTCGGAGGGCGAGTGTTTCAAGTCCGACATTTAGAAGGAAAGCGTTTGCCGGGGACTGGATGCTTCCGAAGTCGCGCATCAGCTGGGCGGTCGCCTTGACAATGTATCCCTTTTTGCCAAAAGCCTTGCTGTAAGCGAGACCGTGATAGGAAGGGTCGGGTTCCGTAAGTCCCGGGAACTTGTCGTGGTGGGCTTCCCAGTCGAAGTTTCCGCTGTCGATGATTGCGCCGCCGACGGTCATCGCGTGGCCGTCCATGTATTTTGTCGTCGAATGGGTGACGATGTCCGCGCCGAATTCAAACGGTCGGCAGAGAACCGGCGTAGCGAACGTGTTGTCGATGATGAACGGGACGCCGTGCTTGTGAGCGATGTTAGCAAATTTTCGGATGTCCGTGATGCGGCATGTCGGATTGGCGATGGTCTCTCCGAAGAAAGCCTTTGTGTTCGGACGGAACGCCTTGTCGATTTCCTCTTCGCTTGCGTCCGGATCGACGAACGTACATTCGATGCCGAGTTTTTTCATAGTAACGGCAAAGAGGTTGTAAGTGCCACCGTAAATCGCCGAGGAGCTGACAAAATGGTCGCCTGATTCGCAGATGTTGAAGACGGCGAAAAAGTTGGCAGCCTGTCCGGAGCTGGTGAGCATTCCGGCGATTCCGCCTTCGAGTTCCGTTATCTTTTGGGCGACGGCATCGTTCGTCGGATTCTGAAGGCGCGTGTAGAAATAGCCGTCCGCCTTGAGATCGAAGAGGTCCGCCATCTGGGCGCTCGTATCGTACTTGAAAGTCGTGCTCTGGTAAACGGGGAGAATTCTCGGTTCGCCTTTCTTGGGAGACCATCCGGCCTGGACGCACAGTGTTTCGTTATCGAGTTTTTGCATTCTGTTCCTTTTGCGTAAATGTAAATTTATGCATAAAAATAATTATTCTTTGAAAAATAGACAAATTTTTTTTGGCTTTTAAAAAGAAATATCCTTGAGTTCGTATTTCGTGCTGCGCCCTTTTCCGTTTGACTTGATCAGTACGCCTTTTTGTACGAGGTTGTTTAAGTCTCGCAAAGCGGAATCGTGGGAAATATTCGAGATTTTCGCCCATCCTGTCGAAGAGATTTTTTGCCCGGGATATTTCCTTAAATATCCGACCAGATTCTGTTCGCGTTCCGTCAAGGAAATTTTTCCGAGAAAGAGCTGCTGCCTTGCCGTTTCAAAGTGCCCAGACCATTCCGTTCTTGCCGTTTCCAGGGCGGCTTCCATCTTGGAAAGAAACCACAGAATCCATTCCGTGATATCTCCATTTGAACGTTCGGCAGCGGAAAGCGCCTCGAAGTAGCCGGACTTGTCTTTCAGAATTTCCTCGTTAAGGGAAAAAAATCTCTGGGAAGAATTTTCGCTTTGGGAAATAAGCATGTCGCAGAGAATTCGAGAAAGAATTCCATTTCCCGATGCAAACGGGCGGACCGCGCCGAACCAGAAATGGACGATTCCCGCCTTGAGGATTCCGTCGATTTGGGATTCGTTGAAAAACTGGAAAAGCTTTGCCGTTTCCTGTGGAATGCGTTCCCAAGGAACACCGCGGAAGCCTTTGAATGCTTCGCTTTGCGGGGAATCTATCGTTTCGCGATAGTGTCCGCCGTTTTTGGTGATTGCCACATGGAGGGATAGCAGACGCTTTTCGTTCATCGGCAGGGAAAAGTTCCGAAGCGCCGGGTAGATGATAGGGGGGACTTCTTCCCGATCCGCTATTTCAAAGAGAGCCTTTAGGTCGCGGACTTTGATAGATTCTAAAAGTTCGTTATCCTTTGCAAAAGAAATTTTCCCCTGCAGGTTTCCCTGTAAAAAGCGGATACGGCAGAGCGGGTCGATGATTGCCGTTCGGGAATAGCGGAAGTTCGTCCAGTCGGGATATTGGTGGATAAAAAGCATTTCGGTTAAAATTTAAATAATTAACGCAAAATATGCGTAGAAATTTTAAAAACTAAAATTTTTGAAATGTCGGATAATTCGGAAAAAGTGGAAAATGTAAAAGCTGGCTGAAAATAAAAAACTTTTATCTCGTAAAAACTTGTTGATTTTCAATGAATTATAACTAATTAACGCAAAATATGCGTTGAAAATGGAGGTTTTTGAATGCTAGTGTTTTTTTGTCTTGGACATTCCGCGGCGTCAATCTATCTTTGCTTTCAACTTGGAATCCCGCTCACCGGGAAAAGGAATTGAAATGTACTATCCTTCAGTTAAGGTTCTCGACTGCACCATCCGCGATGGTGGACTTGTCAACAAGCACGATTTCAGCTTGGAATTTGTCCGCCGCCTTTACCAGCTTTTGACCGCTGCGGGTATCGACTATATGGAAATGGGCTACAAGAATTCTCCGGAGCTTTTCGACCCGAAGGAATACGGTCCGTGGAAATTTTGCGAAGACGATTTACTGTGGAAAGTCCGCGACGGCATCGACAGCCCCGTGAAGCTCGCTGTGATGGCGGACGTCGGGCGTGTGAACATGAAGGCTATCAAGCCGGCTTCTGAATCCCCGTACCAGATGGTCCGCGTGGCAAGCTACGTGAAGAACATCGACAAGGGAATTGACCTGGTGAACACTTTCCACGATTTGGGATTTGAAACGACCCTGAACATCATGGCGGTGAGCCGTGACCGCGGCCCGGAACTCGACGAGGCTCTGGACCAGGTGGAACACGAATGCAAGGCGGATGTGCTCTATCTCGTGGATTCGTTCGGCTACTTCTACCAGGAAGATATCGATCAGTGCATCAAGCGTTACCGGGACCACGTCAAGTCGAAAAAGTTCGGTTTCCACGGGCACAACAACCAGCAGCTCGCTTTCAGCAACACGATCCAGGCGGTGATCGACCATGTCGATTATCTGGATTGCACGGTGACCGGGATGGGTCGCGGTGCGGGAAACTGCACGACGGAACTTCTCTTGAGCTTCCTCAAGAATCCGAAATTCGACGTTCGCCCGGTGCTCGAAGCGATTACCGAACTGTTCGTTCCGCTTCGCCAAAAGTACGAATGGGGCTACATCATTCCGCAGATGATTACCGGTTCGATGAACCTTCACCCGTCTGCGGCGATCGAGTTCCGCAAGACTCCGGAAAAGGATCAGTATCGCAAGTTCTACGAGATGATGGTGAACGAGATAAACCTTTGATCGTTTCGCTGGATTCGATTTTGGAAGCGCGCTCGGCGGTCTGTCGGCGCGTTTTTTTGATGGTTTTTCGCCTTTATTTTCTAATCCTTTTTTCTATTTTGATGCCGACATCTTGTGAAAGGTTGGATATGCCTTTGTGAAGGCGTAACTTCAAATCAGCGAACACAGATTTCTATGCCGTTGTTCGTGTTCAGAATTCCTAACTTTTTAAACTTCTTGTGTACCTAATTTCCAACGATTCCGATACTTTGGAGACGGATTCCACCATATTCATCTTTTGACACCTGATGGTAGATAACGGAAACTAGCTTTTTATTATTCGATGCCGACAATGCGATTGAACTTGCCAAAACTATACTCAGAACATCCGTATGGAATTCCTCACTTTCGATGAGCGATAATCGGAGTGTGTTTATTTTTGAGTCGTCAGTCACTCGAATCGTTTCAAAGCGAGTATCCAAAAGAGATTGGCACGTTGAATCGGAACCTAGATAAAAAGAAATGACATTTTGTTCGCCGTTCACATCAAAACCAAGATGACAGACAAAACCTGTCTGCGTACAGGATCCCTCTGGAATTCCTTTCCACGAACCTTTTATA
>CAVKXR010000220.1:0-4106 GCA_963660275.1 Oscillospiraceae bacterium | reverse complement strand
GAACCTGTCCCAGAGCGGCTGGACATTTTCCTTCGGGACCATGCCGATGGTCTTCCATTTTTCCTGGAGTTCCTGCATGGTCTTGTATTTGTCTCGCCAGTTGGTTTCGCTCTCGTTCGAAAGCTCTTCCACTTGCTTGCAGAGGTCTTCCTTTTCGGCGAGGTTCTTGCGTCGTTCCTCTTCCTGTTCCTTGATGAACGGTTCGCACTTGGCGGTGATTTCTTCGAAGAGGGCGCGGAACTTTTCGCGGAATTCGTTGAAGCGCGCGGAGGAAACCGGGCCGATGGCTTTCCATTGGTTGGTCAGGCTGCGCAATTTCGGCAAGGTTTCCCGCGTTGCGTCTTCCTTGGCGAGGGCGGACATTTCTTCGAGAAGCGTTTCCCTGTCGTGTTCATTGTGCCAGGATTCCCATTCCTGCATTTCCTTGAACCGTTCCGTCGCTTCCTGGTATTCTTTCCAGATTTCCTTGTAGCGGAACTTGTCCTCGCCTACGATTTCTTTCCAGGACTTATAGGCTTCGCGGAGCTTCTGGGAAATTTCCTTGAAGTTGCCGTTTTCATCGATTTTCTTGACGTCTTCGATAATCGCGTGGAGTTTTTCCGCATTGGCGTTGAAAAGCTTTTCCTCGTCTTCGCGCTTTTTGGCAAAGCGTTCGGTGATTTTGCTTCTGAGCGTATTGTAGGTTTGGAGTTCCGGGTCTTCGCCTTCCATGAGCGGCATCGCTTCCCACTTGCGGACAAGAGCCTTGACCTTGTGTTCCGCGGTTTTCGAATAGTCGTCGGATTCGGCGAGGAGTGAAAGCTGGGCGAGAATCTCTGCGCGGGAAGCCTTGCTCTCGGAAGGATCAGCCGTTTCGTTCTGGGTCAGGCGGTTGAAGCGTTCCACGGACATCTTGAAGAGACCCGCGATAGCGGATTCCGGGTTGTCGTTTGCCGCTTCGAACTTGGCGATGTGTTCTTCGATTGCTTCCTTGTTTTCGGCGACGCTTGCTTCGAGCAGCTTGTCGATTTGGGCGAGGAGACTTTCGAGTTCCTTTTGCTTGTTCGCCTTGGCGTTGATTTCGGCGCTTTCCTTGTCGATGCGCGCCTGTTCTTCTGCCCGGCGATTTTCGTAGCTAGCGATAACCCGGTCGAGATCCGCCTGTGCCGGTCCCATTCCGAGTTCTGCGGCCATCTGGAGAATCTTATCAAAATCCGCCTTGTTCGTCATGAAGTCCTTGGCGTCCGAAAGGCGCTGGGCCTGCTGGATAATGGCGTCGCGCTTGTGGAAAAGAAGAAGCATTTCGTTCTTTTCTTCTTCCTGCTTGGAGGGCTTTTGCTGTTCCTTGCGCTTTTCCGCGGCTTTTTGGCGGGCTTCCGTGTGCCGGGAATTCTGGGCGACATTTTGCAGCATGTTGTCGCGGTCGAGCCGTTCGACGGCGGCGAGGGCGATTTCCGCTTTTGCATCCCTGAGGGCGACCAATTCGAGCGTGCTTTGCTTTGTCGTGTTTTGAACCAGGGCGAGCCTCAGTTCGGAATTCGGCATGGACTTGAGCAAGTCGTCAGCGAGCCGCGTCCCGGCGATGATCTGGACGGCGTCGAATTCCTTTTTCCCGGGGACTTCGCGGAAGTTCTTGAGATGGTCGGCGAGGATTTCCTGTAAGCGGACCTCGGCGTCATGCTTGTTTGAAAAATCTGTTTCGGAGGCGAGAATCTTTTGGAGGGTTTCCGCGTCGGTAATCTTGCGGATGGCGATATTCCGAATCTTCGGGTCGGCATCGTTCGTGGCGACGCTTGAGAGCGCATTCTGGTTCGAAGCGTCTAGCTTTGCGACAGCGGTTGCCCGGACTTCGGGGTTGGAATTCTGCCAATCGGGTCTAAATAAATTAAAAAATCCCATAGATGTTCTCCAAAACAAGGTGCACCGGATGGCGCACGGACTAAACCCAATCTAAATAAAATTCCAAAGACAAATTGAGGCTTTCCGCGAAAAAGTTTCGAAAAAGGCAAAAGAGCTATCTTTGAAACATGGTGAAGAGAATTCCGAGAACATTGCCTCCGGAAGATATTTCCGTGGCGAAAGACGTAAACGGTTTTTCCGCGTTTTGCGAAGTTTTCGTTCCGCTTTCTCCGAAGGTGTTTACCTACGGGATTCTTTCGGGGGCGACAGTCTTGCGGGGAAGCGTCGTGTGGGTGCAGCTGGCGAGGAGAAAGCCGGTTCTCGGAGTCGTGTCCCGCCTCGTTTCGGAGCGACCTGCCTTTTCGAAAGCGAAGCCCGCGATTCCCCATGCGTCGGGGTATGTTTTCGGGAAACGCTTCATGGAAAAGCTCGAATGGGTTTCCGCCTATTACATGGCGACGCCGATGCAGTCCCTGAACATTTTCTTGCCTAGGGATTTCGGAGCGTATCTGGATGCGACAATCGCTTTTGCTTTGGAAAAACCGGATGAAAATGTGCGACAAAAAATGTCGAATGAAATTCCACCGATGACGGACGAACAGGCGGTCGCATTCGAGCGGCTTCGGAAACTTCTTTTCGAACGCTCGGGATTTCGCGGGGCGCTTCTCCACGGGGTGACGGGAAGCGGAAAGACCCGTGTCTATATGGAACTTGCGAAGGTTGCGCTTTCCGCCGGGAAAAAAGTTTTGGTCCTTGTGCCGGAAATCGGCCTTGCTCCGCAAACGGCGATGCGCTTTTCGGAATTTTTGGGGTTCGATGTTCCCGTCATCCACTCGGCGCTTTCCGCTCCGAAAAAACGGGCCGCTTGGGTTTCCATTCTTTCGGGCGAGGCAAGAATCGTCGTCGGTACGCGCAGCGCAATTCTCTCTCCGTTTGACTATGACCTGGTTATCTTGGACGAGGAACACGATGCGTCTTACAAGCAGGAAGATTCCGCTCCGCGCTACCATGCGAGAAGCATCGCTTTGCACGAAGCCTATAAGTTCGGGGCGCTGATCGTTCTGGGAAGCGCGACGCCTTCGCTTGAAACTTTTTTTGCTGCGAAAAACGGAAAGCTGGAATATCTCGTTCTCTCGAAGCGTGCAACGGAAATGGAACTTCCGGAAGTTCGCATTGTCGATATGAAGAAAAAAGTTCGCTTGCAGGATTCTTCGCTTCTCCTTTCGAGCGAACTGCGGGAGGCTCTTTCTGAAACTGTGGAACGCGGCGACCAGGCGATTATCCTGATGAACCGTCGCGGATATTCCAAGGTGCGGCTTTGCGCGGAATGCGGCGAACCGCTCTCTTGCCCGGAATGCAAGGTGCCGCTGGTCTATCACAAGCAATACGGCGGACTTCTGTGCCATTACTGTGGAAAACTCCTTCCGCTCAGCGTGAAGTGCCCTTCTTGCGGTTCTTCGGAATTTGAATTTGCCGGAGGCGCTATCGAAAAGCTCGAAGAGGAAATCGCGGAATGGGTTCCCGCGGCGAAAGTCGTGCGGATGGACAGGGATACGACGGCAAACGTGGGCGCAGCGGAGCGAATCCTTTCCGATTTTCGCAAAAAAAAGTTTTCCGTTCTCCTCGGCACGCAAATCGTGGCGAAGGGCCACGATTTTCCGAACGTCCAGCTGGTGGGCATTGTGGGCGCCGATTTCGGCGCCGGCGTGCCCGATTTCCGTTCGGGCGAGAAGCTCTTTGAACTTTTGAGCCAGACGTCGGGTCGCGCCGGGCGTGCGCGGGTCGGTGGGCGGGTTATTTTGCAGACGAACAATCCTGACGATCCGATTATCCGGTTTGCCGTTTCGCACGACTATCTGGGATTTGCGCAGGAAGAGCTGGCGGCCCGGTTCGAAGCGCACTATCCGCCGTATTCGAAAATTGCGACGATTGAACTCGGGCATAAAAATCTCGAGTTTTTGGAAAAACGTTCCCAGAATTTTGCCGACGAAATGTCAAAGAATTTCCGGCTGGAAATTCTCGGACCCGTT
This sequence comes from Oscillospiraceae bacterium, assembly GCA_963660275.1. GTDB lineage: Bacteria > Fibrobacterota > Fibrobacteria > Fibrobacterales > Fibrobacteraceae > Hallerella. Next base: position 198 of record CAVKXR010000220.1, on the reverse strand, counting down.
GACGCCTACATTTCGCCTCTGCGCGAGACCTATTGGAAACACATTCTTGTCAAGGCGAATCTTTCGTCCGATATCCGCCGCGCCCTTTCGGATTTGCCCTCGGACCTTGAAATTCGCGTGAACATCGATCCGATGTGATTTTTCGGCTTAAGCGTCATTTGGATACCTAAATCGTTTGTAATCCCTTGAAAAACAAGG
>CAVKXR010000219.1:0-4191 GCA_963660275.1 Oscillospiraceae bacterium | reverse complement strand
TTCTCGTACTGTTCGTTTCCGGTTTCAGCTGGCCCCAGGGAAACATGCCTGCATGGCTGCGCATTTGCGGAGCGTTCTTCCCTTCGACATATGCAATTCCTGCCTGGCTAAAAATCCAGAACATCGGAGCGTCCTTCACCGAAGTCGCCCCGAATCTTCTCCGCCTGTTCGAACAGTCCGTTTTCTATTTAATCCTCGGTCTTTTGCATGCCAAGCGTCACGACCTGCTTTTGCCGCTTCTCGAAAAGTTGCGCCTCTTGCGAAAAAAGCGGATGGCCGCAAGGAGGAATTAGAGCTTAGTTGATAGTTGTGAGTTATTAGTTGAAAAGAAATCAGGATTCAGGAATCAGTAGATGGTGGTTAGAAGGGACAAGGGACACGGTAAACGGGAAGAGGAGTTGGCAGGGATTAGTTGATAGTTGAAAGGAATCAGGAGACAGGCTTCAGGAATCAGTTATTAAAATGGGAAGCGGGACGCGCTAAACGGGATGAGGAACGTTTGAGCGAACAGAAAACAACTCGCTTAATGTGTCATTAGTAGGCTTACTTCAAATGTCATTGCCGGGCATAGACCCGGCAATCTTTGCCAAGCTGTCATTATCGGGCTCGACCCGATAATCTCATATGGAGATTCTCGTGTCGCTGCACGGGAATGACATCGTCCCGATGTCTCGCGGCCCGAAAACTTAGATGTTCTAGACTACTCCCTATTCCCCAATTCCTAGTCTCTGAACATAAATGTCCACAATTCTAAGCGCGAAGTTCTCCCGACTAGGCTCTGAACGGACGTTCAACTTTTCCCGGATTGATTATATTTCGAATATGCTTGTAAAAATTTGGACCGACACTTTTATCATCACGGGCGAAATCGATACGATGCGCGATGAACGTCTTACCGATTATGTTCGCGAAAACAAGGAATTCATCGCGGTGACGCAGGTGAATGTCGCGGACCGCGAAGGCAAGGACCTTTTCCGGACGCATTTCCTGAACGTCAGCACGAGCCATATCGAAATCATTTTGCCGGCAGAGTAGCATCCTCTTCGCTTCCGAAGAATGTCTTCATGACCGCTTCCGGCGCATGGCGGCAAGGCTTGTCGTGAAAGGTAAAGATGTGCGTCGTCCTGCCGGTTGTCCGAAGCTCTCCGCCGACGGTCAGTTTGTATTCGAAGCAAAAGCGCAGCCGGTCGATTTGCGTTAAATGCAAGTGGATATCGACGGTTTCTCCGTAGCGGCAAGGTTTCAGAAATTGCACTTCGAGCGACAGCAGTGGGCTGTGGTAGCCTTCGGATTCAAAAGTTGAAAAGGGGATTCCGTTCGCCTTAAAAATTTCGGACCTGGCCTGTTCAAACCAGATGGCATAGACGGAATGGTGGACGATTCCCATCGCATCCGTTTCGGCGTAGCGGACATCGATGTGGGCGGTATATTCGACAGGGCTTATTTTCATAGGTATCCGAGGAATGGGGTGATATAATCGCGCTTCATTTTTTCACAGCGCCGCGATGCGCTTTCGACAAAGTTCCGAAGGTATTCCTGACACCAGATTTTTCTGGTCCCGCCGAACGATTGGTCCAGCGAAGAAACGAAAAACTGGATTTGGAGCGCAGCGGCCCAGTTGATGTAAAGGCTCTTTGGCGTTGCCTTGAACAGATTCGCGTAGTAGGCGTTGGAACATTCCAGAAACTCGTTTTTTTCAAACCATTCGATTTCAATATAGTTTAAAGAAAAGGATTCAAAATCCTCGTTGTCCAGCATATTGGCGCACATTTTCAGGATTCCAGCTGAGGGTTGCTTTGTCGCCGCGGGTCAAAAGAAACAGGACTGTCGGGGACTGGATAAGGGCGTTCCGTTGTGCGAGCGAAATGCTTTTTGGATTTTTTAGATAAATGTCGTTCAAAAATTCGAATTGCTTGAAAACTCGATTCGGGTATATCGATTTTAAAATCCTGTAGGCGGCTTTTTCAAACGGTTCACCGGCGGCGTGTCCTGAAAGCGTGCCGTTTCCCTGTTTATTGGGACGTTCAACGGCGAGACCTTTCAATCGGCTTAAAAAATCTGAAAAATCAATCATCTTGGTTCTCGAAGTAAAATTTTAAATGCCTGGGAAATGGAGAGAATCTTGTCTGCGTCGCCCGACCGGAGATAGTCTTTCACGTCGGAAACGATTGAATCATATAGCGCAACTTCCTTGGGATTTTCCCAGTCGATAGGCCTGTAAGGGATGCTCGAAATCGGCGCTTCCGAAAACTCGACGACATCGCCTTTCTTGATTCCGTTGTGGTAGAGCCAGTTATAGACTTCTTCGGTGTTTAAAAAGGCTAGCAGGTAGTAGATACTTTCCTTCAGGTTCTTCTTGGGAACGATCCCCGTGACGTCCTGCAAAGCGTAGATTCCGGATTCGACAAGGCAGAATCTGAACTTTTTCCTCGTGGTGATCCGATCCTTGCAGGGAACAAAGATTTTGGGGCAATTCCTTTCAAACAGCTGTTGGTTTCTGGGAAACGCGAACTGTTGCGGCTCTAGGTTCTTCCCGTAGCTGTATCGCTTGGAAAGTTCGGGCAGGCGTGGACGCAAATGGTTTCCGATGTTGGGATAGTTCTTGGCGAATGTCTCGAATCGGACATCTTCTTTTGGAAAGAGATAGGTTGTCGTATCTCGGTAAGTGTATGGCAGGATATCCTTTGCCTTGACGACCGGGATTGTCTGGGAGCGTTCCTTCGTGGTGAGCGGAACTTCAGACAGATTGAAAGCTTTGTCTAGGCCCGAGACCATGCCGTTTCCGATATCGCAAAAATCGCCGACGCAATAAAATGAATCGGAAAACAGGGAATCGCTTTTCTGGCAGATTCTTTCCAAGGATGAAATTTGCCGCTGAACGCTGTCTTCGTCAAGAATCCAACGGGCATTTTTTTGAAAAGGCGGAATAGATTTTCTAACAAAAGACGTTGCCGCATTCAAGTCGGATTTTGTCGGCCTTTGCCGTTTTGTGTATTCGTATAGTGTTATCGGCTTTCTTGACGGTTTCCCTTTAATGTATTTGAAAATGATAAAGGACGCTGTGACGTTTTCAAAGAGCGGAGCCTCGTTGAAGTGGTAGATGCTTTCAAAAAAGCCCGAATCTACCATATAATTTCGCAAGGTCTTTGCATGAGTCGTGTTTAGCCAGTAATCGGTACAGATGAAAATCAATTCGCCGTTTTCGTTCAGCTGCTCGATGCTTTTCAGGATGAAGATGAACAGGTAGTCGCACAGGCTGTTGAAATAGGTGTTCCAGAGGCTGGATTTTGCCAGCTCTTCCTTCAGCTCGGGTTCCAGATTTTTCCACCGGATATAGGGCGGGTTTCCGATGATGCAATCAAACTTGTCTGTCGTCTCCGTCGATAGGAAACTTTCATGCTTCACGTTGGGGAAGGCAAGAGCGAGACTTTTGTCGATTTCGAAGGCTTTGACATTTGAAAAGCCGTGTCTTTGGAGTGCTTCCAGGAAAACTCCCTTACCGCATGACGGTTCGAGTATTTTTGCGGACTTTCCCTTGGAGATTAGCGAAACCATAAACTCTGCGATCGGCACTATGGTGAAATACTGCCCATATCGGGCTTTTCTTGCTGGCTTCATAAGGGACAATCTAAAAAATAAAGAGGAAATTTCGGCATAACTCTTCTTGTTTCGATTGAATCTTCCCTGTATAAACAATCTGTTCACAAAAAAAATCGGGGAAATCGGAAAATTTTCCAAAAAGATTTTATTTGTCCTTGACAAAATCACGAAATCCATCTAGATTTGGCAAAACTTCTAGTTTGGCTTTTTATGAGCTAGGCGAGAAGTTGCATGCCAAAGTAGCTCAGCTGGTAGAGCAGCTGATTTGTAATCAGCCGGTCGTAGGTTCGATTCCTATCTTTGGCTTGAAAAAGGGTCGTTGCCCGAGTGGTTAAAGGGGACGGACTGTAAATCCGTTGACTTACGTCTACCGTGGTTCGAAACCACGACGGCCCACGCTTCATTAGCCCCCTCGTTACGAATGTAGCGAGGGGGTAATGCCCAGGTAGCTCAGTGGTAGAGCACTTCCTTGGTAAGGAAGAGGTCTCGAGTTCAAATCCCGATCTGGGCTCTTAACAATTCGGAGGTTAAGTTTTATGGCAAAAGAGCATTTTGAAAGAACCAAGCCGCACTGCAACATCGGCACGATCG
>CAVKXR010000218.1:0-4201 GCA_963660275.1 Oscillospiraceae bacterium | reverse complement strand
GTACTTGACCACCCTAAAGTGCTCGTCGTTCAGGATTTTTTCATTCCAGTCCTTCGGCGTCTTGCCCGCGTTGAAGAGGAACCGCGCCGGGTGAATCAGCGTGCCCAAAGGCGCCATCGTTTTGGATACATCGATAAACCGGTGGTAAATCGGGTCGGAGCCGTTCGCGTCTCCGTTCGCCATGGTCTGGTACGGCGGATTTCCTACGACTGCATCGAATTTCATTTCGTCCTCTTTGAAATTTTTCGGGGCACTTGTTTCTTTCCAAAAGCGGAGCTTGTTCACGCTGTTCACAAAATCGTCCGGATTTTTCGCGATGACCGTTTCCAGGTTTTCGAAAGAGCGGGCGTTCACCGTTCCCTTCCGGAATCCCATCAGGGTGCGCCGCGTAATGCTCGCCGCCATCGGCGTCTTGCAAATCACAAAAATATTTTCGGCGATAACCTTGTCCCAAACTTTGTGCTGGACAGAAATTGTCGTCGCAGTCATCCTGCCGAAACGCTTTTTCAGTTCCGCCCGGTAAATCCCGTAAGCCATGTAAAGCGGGTAGAGGCCGCTCTTGCTGTTGATTTCGAGAATGCGGCTTTCGGGCGAAAATACTTTTCCGGTCAGCTCGCCTCGGCTTACAAAGCGCGGGTTTTCGAGCATCTTGTCGTTATCGAACGATTCGTCAAAAAACGCGTAGCCGCCGAGGCTTTCGGAAAGGTGCATGTTCACCACGCGCCACGGCGTGAGAACCGTTTCCTTGTCGGGATTGCGGAAGCTGTTGAAGATGTTTCCCACCCGGTTAATGCGCTGTTCCACGCTTAGGTCGTCCGCGGCGCGGGCCATTTCGCGAATCCGCTTTCCCGCTTCGCGGAAGATGTCCTCTTCGTAATACTTCTTGAACTTTCGGAACAGAGCCTTGGTCACGCCTTTCGGCATAAATTCCGCCCAGCTCGTGTCATCGACCAGGTTTTCAAAATTTTCGATGTTAATTTGTTCGCTTTCGTCGTTCAGGTTCGCCCCATAGATCATGAGCGGCATTCGGATGCTGATTCCGCGGAGAATGCTCGCCGCCGCGTCGCGGTTTTTGCGGGCCTCTTTCAATTTTTCCAAGCGTTCCTTTTCTTCGGGCGTCAGGTCGCGTGGCTTCTTTTTACCGCTGCCGCCACCCAAATCTTCGTATTCCTCATTCGTGAGCCCGGAGCTGTTGATGTCGATATTCCCGGACTTTTTCATCGCACGCGTCAGCCCGATGATTCTTTTCAGGTTATCAAATTCCGCCAGTTCAATCTTGTCGAGCTTCAACAATTCGTCGTTATAAAGGCAAGAATCTTCGAAGCCGTTTCGCACCACGCGCTCTACCTGGACGCGCTTCAGCTGGCCGAGCATCTTTTCGACATCGAAAGTCCGCATCTTCGTGCCGTCAAACCCGATGACCGGGCAAAAGTTCAGAAATTCGCCCATGACTTTTTTGTCGGTCTGGGTCGTCTTGCCCGCTCGCGCACTGATCTTCGCTGTCTCGGCTAGGACCTTGAGCGTCCTGTCCGGCGCAAAGTCGAACACAAAACATTCCTGCTTGACGCGGCCATTAATCGTCGCCGGAGTCTGCACGCGGAAAATCGTCTGCATGTAGCTTGCCGCCGACGTGTTTGCACTGCCGCTGAGCATAAAGACCGCTGTCCATTCCGGCACGGAAACGCCTGTCGTCAAACGTCCGCAACTGAGCGTAATCGTGTAAGTTTCGTCCGGGTCAGGGCCTATCGCCTTTTGCACCATTTTCAGTGCGTCGTCGTTTTCTTCGTCATCGTCACCGTTCCCTGCGACGTTCACGATTTTAAAATTTCCGAAAACCTTGTGGTTCTTGAGCTTTTCGGAAAGGGCTTTCGCCGCTGCGACCCCGGGAAGCATCCAAAGGGAATGCCGAAAGTTCCTTCGAAATTCATCCGTCGAAAACGGGTAGTTGCTCTCGTTATCCTTTTTGCAAATCAGGTTCAAAAAGCTCCCGACTTCGCCGTTGTGTACAAATTCACCGTTTTCATCCGTGCGGAAAAATTCGTGAAAATTGAACGCCAAATCGTTGTCGCTAAAATTCTTGACCAGTTTTCCCAAGTCAAACGTGTAGATGTTCAAGCGAGGCAGCACGGCATACGGATTCGGATCGCCCTTGTGGACAACATCCCATTCCGCCTTTGCCTTTTGTTCCATCACGTAATCCCACGTGTAGATGTCGCTTTCCTCGTATTCGTCGAGCAGGTTGAACGGCGTCCCCGAAAGCTGGAGAACCTTGGTGTTTTCCCTGGTCAGCTCGTGAATGACCGCCTGACCTAATTCCGTCTTTGTCCCTTCGTGCGCTTCATCGACGATTAGACAGTCCCATTCCGCCGTGAAAAGCTCGTTGTTCTTGTCAAAGTTGCCGCCGACCTTTTCGGAGCCTCGCAAATCCTGGATGCTTGCAAAGTAAACATAACGTCCCTCACCTTTTTTGGCGTTGCGCTCTAGCAGTTCAAAACGATTGCCCTTGTCCTTGGAACCGTATTGGAAGAAGTCTTCGCGGTCGATGAATATCTTGCCAAAATCCTTGAACCAGCCGTCGTTTACCACCGGGCGATGCGTGAGAATCAACGTCCGCTTAAAGTTCATTTCCTTGACGACCTGGAGAGCGCACAAAGTCTTGCCGAAACGCATCTTGGCGTTCCAGAGCATCTGCTTTCCCTTTTTAAAACGCTTGACGGTTCTGTCTATCGCATCACGCTGTTCCGGACGAAAGATAATCGGCGTTTTGTCCGTTGAAATCTGGCTGGAATTGAGGGATTCCTTGCCTTGCTTGACCGCATGAATTGCATTCTTTACCGTGGCAAGATCGGTGACAAACCATTCGTCCGCATTTAAACCGTTAAAGTCTTTTTTCTGGATGCCGCTGCGCTTCAGAACATTGTGAACATCCGAATCGCGGAATCCGAAAGTGAATTTTCCCTTTACATAGTCCGCTTTTTCCGTATAAAGGAGCTGGTATTGGATGCCGGCTGTCTGCGTGTACTGGCGAATGCGTTTGTGAGCGGCATCGTTCAAGGTTTTGCTGTTCGGTGAAAAATCGAATCCTTCTTCGATTGTGGCGTCGCCGATTTTCAGGCAATGTTCGTGCTCCGCATCCGCGATACCGAATACGTAGATAAGTTTGGGCACCAAGGATGTCTGGTACACGGACATTATTCGCCTCCTTTTAACTGATACTTGCCCTTGCCTCGGCCCGTAACCGGAACGATGACGCCTAGCCCTTTCATTTTCTTTATCACATTCGTTGCCGTCGCCGGCGCACAATCCAAAACCTTTTGCACTTCCGTCGAGCCAAAAATTTGGCTGATTCTCATTTCGCGAACAATCGCCAAAATATTTTCTTGCGTTAAAGAATTCAACCGGGCTGCTTTTACAAAATCCACCAGATGCTGTTTTAATTCAATCCCCAAGGTTTTTCCTTCAATCCCTAAGGTTTCGCCTCCAATCCCTAAGATTTTCCCTCCAATCCCCAAGGTTTTCCCATCAAAATCAGTATTTTTTACAATAGCCTTGAGAATAAAACCGGACTGTTTAAATTCCGGTTTCGGCAGTCCGGATTCTTCCATTTCGCGACACATCCTATCCACCCCTTCGCCAAAATCCTTCACATATTTATAGCATTTCAAGTATTCTGCAATATGGGCATTTCTTGCAAAATGTGTTTCACGCATCCGATCGATTTTTACAATACTTGGCAAATTTCCCGAAGACTCGACAACCAAATGCTCGTCAAACATTTTAATCTGAATCTCTGTTCCGCGAATGGAGTAGTCTCGATGCGTTACCGCATTCACAACAAGTTCTGTACGTACAAATTCAGGATATTCCGGTTCCGTTGTAAAAATGCCTCCCGAAGTCAAATAAGTACGCTCCTTGATTTGAGTCTGGATGTAGGCAACCGTCTTTTGTATCTGCTGAAGAATTCGTCCTTCAAATACAACATCCTTGACGACATTCATTTCAGACCCAAACTTTTCCTCTTTTCCCTCATAGCGGATAAAGCGGACACGAGCTCGCGGGAAAAAACTCTGAGGATTCTTGGCAAACAGCAAAATAGCGGCAACGCTAAGCTTTAAAATTCCATTTTGAACTTTTGCGAAATTTTTATTTTGCAACAAATAGTCTTTGTGAGTTTTTGTATGACCTATCCGCTGCAGATATT
>CAVKXR010000217.1:0-4235 GCA_963660275.1 Oscillospiraceae bacterium | reverse complement strand
GGACATGTTCAAGGGAGACATCAACCGTACAATCGGAGGCGTGGTCAAGGTCGGCGAGAAAACCGGCAGCGTGCTTGCCCAGGAACTAGGCGAATATGTCGTTACGCGGGAACTGCGACGACATTTTTCTAGGTTCTTTGGAGCTTATGCGGATGCGTTTGACCGGCAGACCGACGGTATCGGTGTGTGGATTTCCGGATTTTTCGGCAGCGGTAAGTCCCATTTCTTGAAAATGCTTTCGTTCATCCTTTCGAACGAAGAACTCGGCGGCAAGAAAGCGGTGGAGGTGTTTCGCGACAAGTGGGACGACCCGGCTTCGTTCATGGACATGGACAAGGCGACAAAAGCCCCGACAGATACTATCCTGTTCAATATCGACATCGAAGGGTTTTCTAAAAAGGACAAGACGGCTGTTCTCCGCGTTTTTGCCAAGATGTTCTACAACTTCCTCGGCCTATACGGCGAGGACCTGAAGGTTGCACGGCTTGAACAGTATGTGGAGTCGGAGGGAAAGACTGCCGAATTTCGTGACGCCTTCGAAAAGGCCGCAGGCAAGGACTGGCTTTCTTCCCGGAAGTCTGCCTTGGCTTTCAAGCGAAAGGCTGTTGTGCAGACCATGTCGCAGGTTTTAGGGATGCCCGAAGAGGATGCTTCCAAGTGGGTAAACGACAAGACCGAGACAGAGCTGAGCATCGCCTCCCTGGTCAAGGAAATCTGCGAGTTTGTATCCAAGAAACCGAAGGACTACCGGCTGCTTTTCATGGTGGACGAAGTAGGTCAGTATGTGGGGGCCGATACGGATCTGCTCTTGAACCTGCAATCGCTTGTCGAAGAAATCGGCAGCAAGTGCCTGGGCAGGGTTTGGGTCGTCTGCACGGGGCAGGAAGCCATCGACGAAATCATTAAGGCCCGCGAAAACGAGTTTTCCCGGATTCAGGCCCGTTTCAAGACGCGCCTTTCGCTTTCGTCTAGCGCTGCGGACGAAGTCATCCAGGAACGTATCCTGAAGAAGACGCCCGAGGCTTCGGAAGCTCTCTGCGAAATTTATTCGGCGAACGATTCCGTGTTGCGCAACCTGTTTTCTTTTAGGGACTGCGTGCAGGATATCAAGGGCTTCTCCGGTGCGGAAGATTTTTCGAAGAACTTTCCGTTCGTGCCATACGAGTTCAGGCTGCTCCAGAAGGTATTCGGCGAAATTCGCAAGCACGGCAATTCCGGCATGCATCTGGCGGGCGGCGAGCGTTCCCTGCTTTCCGGCTTCCAGGAAGCGGCCCAGCGTATCCAGTCAAAAAACGAGTTTGCGCTGGCACCTTTTTACCTGTTCTACGATACGGTCTCGAGTTTTTTGAATTCCGATATCCGGCGGGTTGTCGATCGTTGCGAAGAGGCTTCCGAAAAGGGCTACGGCGTTGAACCCGAGGATGTCAAGGTCCTGAAACTGCTCTACTTGATTCGTTATATAGATGATGTGAAGGCGAATTTGGACAATATCGTCATCCTGATGGCGGACAATATCCAGCTAGACAAAATAACAAGGCGCGAAGAGGTCCAGAGAAGTTTGGATCGCCTGTTGAGTCAGAACTATATCGCTCGCACGGGGGAGACGTATCGCTTTCTCACGAACGAGGAACAGGATGTCCAGCGCGAAATCAAGAATACCGCGGTCGATGTGTCCGATGTGGTGAACAAGATTGGTTCCATCATTTTCGACCAGATTTACGATATCCGCAAGTTCCGCTACGGCAACGGAAAGTATGATTTTGATTTTGACCGCCTAGTGGATGGTCAGGCGATTTCGAACGGTTCGGGCGGCATGGTTTTGCAGATTCTGACTGCGGCGACAGACGCGCTTGAAAAACGCGACAACATCCTGATGAGTTCCTCGATGGGCAAGGCGGTGGTGGTCCTCGCGGATGCGAACTACTACGAGCAGATTGAAAGTGCGATGAAGATTCGCAAGTATGTGAAACAGCGCAACATCGCCCAGTTGCCGAAATCCACGCAGGACATCATCCGAGGCCAGAGCGACATGGCTATGTCCCTTGAGGCGGCTGCCGCGAAAACCCTGTCGGAGGCAATCGCGAACGCGAACTTCTATTGTGATGGCAACCGCATAGACTTGTCTGGCGACGCGAAGAAAAAGCTGAACCAGGTTCTGGAAGTCCTTGTCGGGCATGTTTACAAGTATCTGGACCTTATCGCGAAAAACTACGATTCCGATTTGGATCTGGTGTCTATCCTTGAAAATCCGTATATCGAGGGGACGAACCCGAACGATGCCGCGGTGGAAAAAGTTGAAGAATACCTGGAAATGCAGTATCGTCAAAAAATCAGCGTTTCCATGGCGGATCTCTTGCGCCGTTATGGGGAAAAGCCTTACGGATGGCGTGAAATCGATATCGCCGCCATCGTCGCCTTTCTCGTGGTGTCGCAGAAGGTGACCGTCAAGTATGCCGGAAGCACGGTCGCTCCGGATGAACTGATGAAGAGAATAGATCTTCTGCGCAAGAAGAGCGAAGTGGGCAAGACTTTGGTTAGCAAACGCCTTTCGGTATCGGCGATGAAACTGAAAAACGCCGTGTCCTTTCTCCGCGACTACATGCACGCCATGTCGGTGCCAAGCGACGAGGATGGTCTTGCGAAGTTCATCGTGGAAAACTTTGAAGGCCAGAAAAACAGATATGCGAATATCAAAGTCCGCTATACGGGCCATTCTTACCCGGACATTGGCGTGGTGTGCAAGGCTTGCGATCTGGTGGACAGCATCTTGTCCCAGAAGTCAGACAATATAGCCCTGGTGAACCATTTGCTTGAAAGACAGGATGACCTGCAGGATTCCCGCGAGAACATGGAAAGTGTTATCAACTTCTTTAACTGCCAGGTTTCCCTGTTCGACAGCGCCGTGAAGCTTTCGAGCGATTTGAAGGACGACGTGGACTACATCGGCGAAAATGCCGACGCCCGCCGAGCGTTGCAGGAATTGAACTCAATCATCGAAATCCCGGCAAGCGGCCCGTACGCTTACCGGCGCATCCCGGAGCTGAACGATCTGATGTCCCGCGTGAAGACCGCTCACGGTGAAATGCTGAAGGCGAAGCGTGCCGCGGTGCTGAAAACCATTGCGGAATGCGGTATGCTGGTTGCCGAAGCAGCCAAGGGTGAAGGCAAGGTCAAGCACCTGGTGAAAGAGGCGGAATATTTCCTCGATGGGCGAAAGGCGAAGGTGGAAAGTCTCAAAAGCCTGGCCCTGATCGACGCCTTGATTCCGCAGATAAACGAGAAGGTGGACGATTTCCGCTTGCGGATTGAAGAGGCGCTGAAGCCCGCAGAACCCGCCATGTCCGGTGAAGCAAAGTCCGTCGCTAAAAAGTATGTGCGTGTGTCGCGCCAGCAGGTGTTTTGCCCGAAACGCCTGGAAAGCGAGAGCGAAATCGACGCCTATGTGGCGGAAATCCGAAAACGGATGATGGACCTGCTCAAGGGAAACGACGGCATTGAACTGAACTAGCGGACGATTAGAAGTGGACGCACCATGAACAAGAACGCGATTAAAAACTATGCGGTTTGGGCTCGAAAGGAACTGATCCTTCGTGTGAGCCAAAAGGCCATGCAATATGGCGTAAGCGAGAGCAATGTGGCGGACGAGAACGCCGGGACGGTGAACGGGCGTGTGCTTTCCGATGTGGAGAAGAGTCAGCGCGAAGCCTTGGTTCTCAAAGTTCGCGCCGAAGGATTCCGAGAGGTGATGGAAGAAGTCGCCTATACGTGGTTCAACCGTTTTTGCGCACTCCGGTTTATGGAGGTGAACGATTACTTGCCAAGTCATGTGCGCGTGTTCAGTGACGATTCGGGGGCGTTCAGGCCGCAGATCATGACCGAGGCTGTCAACCTGGAAATGGACGGTCTCGACGTCGGGAAGGTGTACGCGTTCAAGGAAAATGACCAGGACGGCGAACTTTTCAAGTATCTCCTGATTACCCAGTGCAATGCGCTGAACAAGACGCTTCCCGGCATGTTCCAGAAAATCGAAGATTTTTCGGAACTCCTGTTTCCGGATTACCTGCTTGAAGCGAATAGCGCGGTAGGGCGGCTGGTGATCGATATACCGGAGGACGACTGGAAAGATGCTGTCCAGATCATCGGTTGGCTGTATCAGTATTATAATAGTGAGAAGAAAGACGATGTTTTCGCAGCACTGAAAAAGAATGTGAAAATCACAAAAGAAAACATCCCTG
>CAVKXR010000216.1:0-4291 GCA_963660275.1 Oscillospiraceae bacterium | reverse complement strand
GATTCGTACTTTCCGTATGGGCTTCGACATCGAAATTCTGGTCAGGCTTTCCTGGGAAAATGTCGGGATGAATTTTTACCCGGTCAAGGTTTTCTATCCGCAAAACGGCGTCTCGAATTTTCACATGCTCCGCGATAATTTGGAAATTTCAAAGTTGCACACGCGGCTCGTTTGCGGGATGCTTCTCCGGCTTCCTAAAATTTTATTCGGGAAAAAATCGCATGGCTGATGCGCATTGGTCGCAAATCGAAGAAACGACAAAGGCCGCCTGGAAGTTCCGCTTTATGCTGTGGGCCGCCATCCATTTACCGCAAAGAATGGTCGAGCTTGCCGCTGCCGTCATCGTGTTCTTTTTTTGTCTCGGCGCTGGCGAAGTTCGGAAACGTTCGCACCTTTACCTGATGCATATTGGAAAATTGCAGAACCGACGAATTTCTTCGTGGAACGTCTATCTGCATGTTCTTTCCTTTGCGCTCTCGATGATTGAAAAGATTCGGGGGTGGGCGGGAAAAATTTCCCTTTCCGAATTGGAAGTCCAAAAAGACGATATAGAAAATCTCGTCGGTCAAATTGATTCCGGGAAAGGCGCTTTTGTTTTGTGCTCGCATTTGGGAAATATCGAAGCGATGCGGTCTCTGACGGAATACCATAAAAAACATTCCACGAAAGATTTTCAGGTTTTTCCCGTTGTCGATTTTTCGGGAACGAGGCGCTTTAACGATTTGCTTCAAAAATTAAATCCCGACTTGATGAAGAATTGCTTTGATGCAAATTCCATCGGAGTGGAAACCGCGATTTCCATGCGGGAAAAAATGGAATCGGGAAATCTGGTCGCTATCGCTGGGGACAGAACTTCGGGACATTCGCAAAACCGCTTTATCCCGCTTACATTTCTCGGCGAAAGGGCGAACTTTCCGGAAGGCGCCTTTGTCCTAGCGAATCTTTTCAAGTTTCCCGTCTATTTTATCTTTGCCTTTCGCAAAAGAGATTTGGATATCGCGTCCCCGTATGAATTTCACATTATCCGGGCGAAAACGGATTTAGGGAATACGCATTTGTCTCAGAGGGAAAAGGCGGCGGCTCTTGCCGAAGAATATGTTCGCCATCTCGAAAGATATTGCTTGGAACATCCCTACCAATGGTATAATTTTTACAACTTTTGGCAAAAGGAGAATTGACGTGGAAAAGAAATTTTTAACGGCGACTACAGACATTCAGGTGGAATTTTTTGACCTTGACCCGATGAATGTCGTCTGGCATGGAAACTATGTAAAATATATGGAAGCAGCGCGTTGCGTTCTTTTGAACAAGCTGAATTACGATTACAAGGCGATGGAAAAGGATGGCTATGTCTGGCCGGTTGTCCAGCTGTCCATCAAGTATATTCGTCCGCTGCGCTTTATGCAAAAGGTCCGCGTGGAAGTTTCCCTGGTGGAATATGAAATCTGCCTGAAACTTCAGTACCGCTTCATCGACGTGGAAACGGGAAAGGTGATTACAAAAGCGGAAAGCACCCAGATGGCGGTTCAAATCAAGACGGGAGAATCCTGTCTGGGTTCTCCGAAAGAACTTGTGGAAAAGGTTCGGAAGTATCTCGCCGAGGAAGAACATGGCTAGACATTTTTTGTCACTCGTTTTTTTCTGCGCCCTATCTGTATTTGCCGAAAGTTCGATTTGGAAATTTCCGGTGTCGGCGGATTCCGAGGAGTTGGCTTTGGTGATGTCCGCATTGTCTAGGTCGGATAAAATTTCGGGAACATTTCGGCAGACGCGAACCGTTGTAAAAATCAACCGTTCGTTTCAATCGACGGGAACTTTTGAAATCTCTGCCGATGGCATCGTCTGGAATGTCGAAAAACCGTTCGCATCGAAAATGCGCTTGACGGATTCTGCGATGGTCCAAATTGATGCCGCCGGGAATCAGACGGTGATGTCTTCGAAAGATAATGCGATTTTTGACGAAATTGCCCGTACGATGCGCGCCGTTTTTCATGGCGATTTATCCGTCTTGCAAAAGCGATTTGACATTTACTTTGTACAAAACCAGAAAAAAAAATCGTGGCATGTCGGTCTTGTTCCGCGGGAAAAAGTTATTCGAAACGCGATTCGATCCATTGAGTTGAAAGGTTCGCAAAATTTGGAAAAAGTACTTCTTGTCGATGGAGAAGGAAACAAGCTGAGCTATGAATTCGGAAAATAAGAAAAAGCCTTTTGGAATTATCGTGTGGGCGGTTTTGCATATCGCCTTGATTGTTGCTGTCGTTATCGCCTATCCGTGGAAAATCGATCGGAACCTGTTTTCGATTGTTCCCGGTTCAAAAATTTCACAGGATGTCCAGAATGCGGAATCGATTTTTTCAAAACGTTCCGCTTTGCAGGTGATGCTTTTTGTCGGAGATTCCAATGCGCAAAATGCGATGGCGGCTGCGGAAGAAATCGGAAAAATGCTCGAAGAAAGCGAGCAAATCCAATCGGTGTCTTGGACGGTTTCGGATTCCGCATACAGGGAATTTTCCGATTTCGTTTTTGCGAACCGTTTCGCCTTGCAGGATCCGGCCATTTTAAAGTGGGATGATTCGACCGCTGCGGAAAAATTTTACCAAAATGCGCTGGCTAGAATTTACGGAGCTTTTGGGATGGGAAATTTTTCTAGGCTAGGCGAAGATCCGTATCTTCTCGCTTCGATGTCGGAAGAACGCCTTTTAAAAAAACTTTCCGTCTTTTCGGGAAATCTGACGCTTCGGGAAAACAGGATGGTTGTTCAGGATTCCGGCTTCACGTATGTCTTTGTGAATGCGCGGCTCGGGGAGAAGACGCCATCCTTTGCTTCGGATTCGCACATCCTTTTTGAACTTGAAAAAAAGATCGATTCTCTGAGAGAAAAATATCCGAATCTCCGCGTTGAAAAATCAGGCGTTCCGTTTCACAGTTATGAAAGTTCCAAGCAGGCGCAGAAAGAAGTCGCTTGGATTTCGGGAATATCCATCGGTATCATTTTTATCTTGTTGCTTGCCGTGTTCCGTTCTGTGGTTCCGATTTGCGCAACGCTTGTTTCGATTCTCATCGCCATTCTTGCCGCAACCGGTGCGACGCTTGCCGCTTTTCATGAAATCCATATTTTCACGTTTGTCTTTGGCACGAGCGTTATCGGGGTAAGCATCGATTATGCGCTTCACCATTTTGCGGATAAAGAAGCCCAGTTGCGCAGTATGCTTTTGGGCTTTATGACGACAGAACTTAGCTATGTCGCACTGGGAATTGTCGATTTTCCGCTGCTGCGGCAGATGGCTTTCTTTTCGATGGTGGGCCTTGCTTCCGCGCTTCTTTCCGTCGTTCTGGTTTTCCCGAAAATTTCGAATCGGATGCATACTCAAAGTCCTCGGCTTCTTCGTGTCTCGCAAATCATCCTTGCGAGATATTCAAAAGTGGGAAGGATCCCTCGGACGATTCGTTATGTTCTGTGGGCGCTTGGATTGCTCGCTCTCGTTCCCGGATTTTTTAAGATGCAGGTGCAGACCGATATCCGCGCGATGTATCAGCCCCCCGAAAGCTTGTGGAATTCGGAACTGAAAATCCAGCGCTGGGTTAATTCGGGAATTTCTCCGGCTTACTTTATCGTGAGCGGAAATTCCGAAGAGGAACTTTTAGAGCGGGAAGAAATTTTGTCGGAAAAATTACGTGTCGCGGAAAAGGATTCGCTTTTGAAATCCCATCTTTCGGTTTCTGAATTTTTCCCGTCCGACAAAAGGCGCACCCAGATGGATTCCGCGTTACATCGGATTTTACCGCTTCGCTACCGGGAACTTTGCCAAGCCTTAAAAATCAAACCGAAAAAAATGAAGGAAAATTTTATTTCGGCTAAGGATTCCGCTTTGCCCGAACAATTGGAAAAGATGCGCGAAATGCTTTCGCTCGGAAATATAGATGGGAAATTTTATAGCGTTGTCATGCCGCTGCATCTCCAGAAAAATTTCGATATCCATGCGTATGAAGATTCTGAAAATGGAATTTATGCGGTAAATAAAATGCAGACAGTCAATGCCGCCTTGACGGAGCTTTCCTGGACTGCCTTGTCGCTAGTCGCCTTTGCCTATTTTGCCGTTTTCTTCATTCTTTCGTTTGTCTATACCTGGATGGATTCCCTGCGCGTTGTCCGGGCGCCGATTCTCGCTTGCCTTTTGACTCTGTCTGTTTTTGGCTATGCACAGATTCCGATAAATTTCTTTGTCATTGTCGGGTTGATTCTCACGCTTGGAATCGGAATTGATTACGCTTTGTTCTTTAAGGATTC
>CAVKXR010000215.1:0-4312 GCA_963660275.1 Oscillospiraceae bacterium | reverse complement strand
GAGCGCAATCCAAAATGCACTGTCTTACTTTTGCTACTTTCCATAGTTTTGGCGGCTCTTCTTCTTTATATTAATTGGAGTTTTGTGCCACATAAAACTCTTAAAACGTTTGATTATTTTTACTATAACCTATATGAGCTTCTATTAGTCGGCGTTTTTTTCTTCGGATGTATAAATTTGGGCTTATTGTGTCTTAGCTTTTTCTGGTGTGTGCATAAACATTATTTTGAACAAAAAACGTTAGAACACCAAACGTTAGAACACCAACGAACTAGTACTTCTGTTAATTTGAAATTCTATGAAAATGAGGATTCGGATAAACTCAGCATAGATGCAGAAAATGTGTATATCCATTCATGGATAGATTTTGATGAAGTTTACGAAAACCCGAAGTCTTTGCCAAAGAATTTGAAAAAGGTTTTGATTCAGGACGAGAGGTTGTTGAAAAATTTTTTAAGTGCGGCTGTGGTCTCGGCACGGTCGTCTATAGATCATTGTGAATCTTTGGAAAAAGATATTTGGGGATATGTCGATGAAAGGTTGTTTTCACCTTTTGAATTGTATATTGTTCATCATCAAAGTATAGAAAGTGTTTTGAATATTATTAGGGAGAATCCGACGTGGAAACTAGACGCAATAAAGACTTATCCCAATTTCATGTTCTGTAAAATGAGGATACAAATTAAATTTTTATAAAATCCCCCCTCAATAAAAACAATCCCGAGCCTTTAGGCTCGGGATTGTTTGCTTTTATGCGGAATAAAATCGATTAGTAGGCGACGCCCTGCCACTTCATCGCGTCGGCGACCTTGAGGAAGCCGGCGATGTTTGCGCCCATGACCAGGTTGCCGTTATGGCCAAACTTTTCCGCCGCGTCATAGACGGTGTGGAAGATGTTCGTCATGATGCCGTCGAGCTTCTTATCGACTTCTTCGAATGTCCAGGAGAGACGTTCGGAGTTCTGGCTCATTTCGAGGCCGGATGTCGCGACGCCGCCGGCGTTCGCCGCCTTGGCCGGTCCAAAGAAGACGCCCGCTTTCTGGAACGCTTCGATGGCTTCCGGGGTAGAAGGCATGTTGGCGCCTTCGGCGACAGCGAACACGCCGTTCTTGATGAGCGCTTCCGCTCCGGCGAGGTCGAGTTCGTTCTGGGTTGCGCACGGAAGGGCTATATCGCACTTCACAGTCCACACGCCCTTGCAGCCTTCGTGGTATTCGGCGCCCTTGACGCGTTCGGCGTATTCCTTGATGCGTCCGCGCTTGACTTCCTTGATGTCCTTCACGATGTCGAGCTGGATGCCGTTCGGGTCATAGACGTATCCGTTCGAGTCGGACATGGTGACGACCTTCGCGCCGAAGGACTGCGCCTTTTCGCAAGCGTAGATGGCGACGTTTCCGGAACCGGAGATGACGACCGTCTTGCCTTCGAAGGAATCGTTCTTCATCTTCTTCAGCATTTCGCGGGTGAAGTAGCAGAGGCCGTAGCCCGTCGCTTCGGTGCGCGCGAGCGACCCGCCGTAGGAAAGTCCCTTGCCGGTAAGAACGCCGGTCCATTCGTTGCGGAGACGCTTGTATTGCCCGAACATGTAACCGATTTCACGTGCGCCCGTGCCGATATCGCCAGCCGGAACGTCCGTGTCCGCGCCGATATGCTTCGTGAGCTCGGTCATGAAGGACTGGCAGAAGCGCATCACTTCCGCATCGCTCTTGCCTTTCGGGTCGAAGTCGGAACCGCCCTTGCCGCCGCCCATGGGAAGCCCGGTCAGGCTGTTCTTGAAAATCTGCTCGAAGCCGAGGAACTTGAGGATCGAGGCGTTGACGGACGGATGGAGACGGAGACCGCCCTTGTAAGGTCCGATGGCGGAGTTGAACTGGATGCGGTAGCCGCGGTTGACCTGGATGTTTCCCTTGTCATCGACCCAGGAGACGCGGAAGATAATCTGGCGTTCCGGTTCGACGATGCGGTCGATGATGCCGTTCGTTTCGTAGGACTTGTCTTTTTCGACGACCGGTTCGAGGGATTCGAGGAATTCGCGGACTGCCTGGTGGAATTCGGCTTCGCCCGGATTCTTGGCGACGACCTTGTCGTAAACTTTCTTGAGGTATGCGTTTGTGAGTGCCATCTGTATCTCCAATGAAACAATGTTGTTTGGCGTTTGAAATATAACAAATGGCGTTTCCGCGGGGTTTTCCCGAAAAAAAAATAAAAAATGACAAAAATGTCTAAAATGGTGAAATTTGTAGGGAAATTCCCAATTTGCGAAAATTCAACAAAAATGGAATTTCAAAATGTGACAAATTTGTTTTCCGATTTTCAAACTTTTTTTCGGTTAAAAAGATATTTTGCACCTTGAAAGGACTTCTTAGGAAAAAGGCGCGTCTTATGCAGGAAAAACGATTCCATTCCATTCCCGAACTTTTCTGGGATCTTTGCTCGGCAAAGGATTTTCCGGGATGGGATCTTCGAAGGGAAGGAACGTGGGAGCACTATTCGCCGGAACGCTTGCGCTCGATGTTCTTTTTTGCGACGCTCGCCTTTTCGAAGCTGGGCGTTTCCGAAAACGGGACGCTCGGAATCATCGCGAAGACCTCTCCCGACTGGATTCTTGCCGACATCGCCTGCGAAACTTGCCATGCGCCGACCGTTCCGCTTTTCCCGAACATCAGCGAGGAACATTTCGAGTTCCAGTGCGACGATTCGAGCGTCGCTTTCTTGGCTGTCGATAACGTGGAATCGCTGGATTTTTCTATCCAAAAACATCTTTCGCGCTTTCGGCGCGTCATCTGTTTCGATGAAAACGCGAAGCTCCCGGCAAACGGCATCCATTGGAAAAGCCTTTTGCGCGACGGGGAAATCCTTTCGAAATCGGAGGGGGCGTCCGAATGGTTCCGCTTCAGCATGGAAAGCATCCGGCCAAACGATTTGTTTTCGGTTATCTACACGAGCGGTTCGACGGGCAGGCCCAAAGGCGCGGAGCTTTCGCACCGGAACATGCTCGTTGAGGTGGAAATAGTCGCGCCGAGGCTTGCGACGGACCCTGCAAAAGATATTGCGATGAGCGTCCTTCCCGTGGCGCATGTCTTTGAACGGATGGTCGTCTGCGTGTATATGGCGAAGCATCTGCGCGTCTATTTTGCCGATACGCCGAAGAATGCTGGCGTGATCGCGCGCGAGGTCCATCCGACGGTGGCGACGTTCGTGCCGAGGCTTCTTGAAAAGATGGCTGCTGCGGTTTCGTGCCGGGAATACCGGATGCGCGGCGTGAAGCGTTTCTTGATGCACCGGGCGTTCCTCTTTGCGAAGAAAAACGTTCCTGGACGCGGAAATTTTCGACGGAAAATTTACGACAGGCTGGTCTATCGGCATGTGCGCGAAGCGATGGGCGGGCGTTTCAAGTGGATTATCTCGGGGAGTTCCGCGCTGAACAAGACCGTTTTCCGCTTTCTGGTGAACATGGGCTTTCCGGTTTACGAAGGCTACGGGCTTACGGAATGCTGCCCGGTCGTGAGCGTCAATCTGCCGGGAATGTCTAGGCCGGAGTCGGTGGGGAAGCCGCTTTCCGGGCTTCAGGTAAAAATCGGGGAAAGAAACGAAATCCTGGTGAAGGGGAAGAACGTCTTCCAGGGTTACCGCAACATGCCCGAGATAAATCGGGAGGCGTGGACGTCTGACGGCTATTTCCGCACAGGCGACCAGGGGATTATCGACAAGGACGGCTACCTTTTTTTGATCGGTCGCATCAAGGAAATTTTTAAAACCAGCACGGGAAAGTATGTGTCCCCGGTTCCCGTCGAATTGGAACTCACCCGGCACCCGCTGATCGAAGCCGCCCTGGTGGAAGCGAACAACCGGAAATTCGTATCGGCTCTTCTCTTTTTGGGTTACGATTCCGCGATGAGGATTCTCGGAAAGAACCGAAGAAATTTTAACCCGGAGGAAGCCGCTCGGGATCCCCGGATTCTCTCGCTTGTCGGGGAGCATGTGGAACATGTGAATAAAAAACTGAACCATTGGGAGCAGATTCGGAAATGGACGCTTCTCTGGGAACCCGTTTCGGTGGAATCCGGCCTGATGACGCCGACGTTCAAGCTCCGCCGGAAAGCCGTCGAGAACCGCTTTGCCGCTCAAATCGACGCGATGTATGAGGGTTAGACAGAAACTCGCTCTGGTTCAAGGTTCGCTAAATTCTAAACGCAAGTTCATTTGATGCGGGGCTTTTTTATGAGGGATGTTTTGGCTAATTGGCTTTTTGCCAGTAAAATGAATTACTTTTGTTAAATGAAATTAAGATTGATGTTTTGGGTTTCTTTTG
>CAVKXR010000214.1:0-4324 GCA_963660275.1 Oscillospiraceae bacterium | reverse complement strand
TTCCACCTTGTCGCCCTTCTTGACCATTTCGGACGGGTGGTTGATCTTCTTTGTCCAGGACATGTCGGAAACGTGGATGAGACCGTCAACGCCGTCCTTGATTTCGACGAATGCGCCGAAAGAGGCAAGGTTGCGGATTTCACCGACGACACGTGCGCCCGGAGGCAGTTCTTCATCGATGTGTTCCCACGGATCTTCTTCGAGCTGCTTGAGGCCGAGCGAGATGCGTTCTTGTTCTTCTTCGACCTTGAGCACGACCGCTTCCACTTCCTGTCCGACGACGAGGATCTTGGACGGGTGCTTGACGTGCTGCGTCCAGGACATTTCGGAAACGTGGATGAGGCCTTCGATGCCGTCTTCCAGTTCGACAAATGCGCCGTAATCCGTAATGGAGACGACTTTGCCCTTGACGACCATGCCTTCCGGATAGCGGGCCGCGACATCCTTCCAGGGATGCGGTTTCAGCTGCTTCATGCCGAGCGAGATGCGTTCCTTCTTGTCGTTGAAGTCGAGAACCATCACTTCCACTTCGTCGCCGAGCTTGACCACTTCGGACGGGTGGTTGATGCGCTTGTAGCTCATGTCGGTGATGTGGAGAAGTCCATCTACGCCGCCAAGGTCGATGAACGCGCCGAAATCGGTGATGTTCTTGACGATGCCCTTGCGGACCTGGCCCTTTTCGAGATTTTCGAGGACCTTGTCGCGCTGGCTGTTGCGCTGTTCTTCGAGAACGACACGGCGGGACACGACGATGTTGCGGCGAGCCTTGTTGACCTTGATGACCTTGAGGTCGAATTCCTGGCCGATGAGGGCGTTGATGTCGGGAATCTGGCGAAGATCGATCTGGGAACCCGGGAGGAACGCGTCGATGCCGAAGAGATCGACAACCACGCCACCCTTGATGCGCTTCGTGAGCGTTCCGCGGACGATTTCGTTGTTTTCGTAAGCCTGGCGGATGCGTTCCCAAACGCGGACGAAGTCCGCCTTCTGCTTGGAGAGGACGAGACGTCCGTCATCGTCTTCGAGCTTTTCGATATAGACTTCGATTTCGGAACCGACTTCGGGGACTTCGTCATCTTTAAATTCGTTGCGGGAGATGACGCCTTCGGACTTGAAGTTCACATCGACCAGCACTTCCTGATCGTTCACCTGGCTGATCTTGCCGGTGACGACCTTGCCTGCTTCGAGGCCTTCCATGCCGGCGTAGGCTTCCGCTGCCTGGTTTGTGCCGATGGAGCCGAGTTCTTTTTCTGCTTCGAGAATCTCTTGGAGATCCGCGTCTGTTCCGTATTTGAGTTGGGACATTTGGTTTTGTTTGGTTGTGGAAAAGATATCGAAGTTACGCCACCACACCTACGTAGTCTTCGATTTTCTTGACCTGTTGTTGTATTGAGAGTCGTGTAGTGTCAATTTCAATGGCGTCAGCGGCTTTCCTCAGCGGAGCCGTATCGCGGCTTGAGTCTATCCGGTCGCGTTCTGCCAAATTTTTTTCAATTTCTTCGAGCGTCATCGGGATGCCTTTCTCTCGGCATTCGAGATAGCGGCGTTCGGCGCGAACCTTGAGATCCGTGACAAGAAAAAATTTAAAGTCCGCATGGGGAAACACCGCCGTCCCGATATCCCGACCGTCGAGAATGCTGCTCGTCTTGCTTGCGATCTTTCTTTGCTGCTCGGTGAGAATCTTGCGTACTTCGGGGTTCGCGCTGTAGGGGCTGACCGCTTCGGTAACGCGCTTGCTGCGGATTTCCTTTTCGCGGTTGATTCCGTCGATGACGATTTGATTGTTCGCGTCGAACTGGATGTCCGTCGAACGGAGAAGCTCGGTGAGAGCCTGCGTATCGGTCGGTCCGACACCCTTTTCCAGAGCGGCAAACGTAATTGCCCGATACATCGCTCCGGTATCTAAATAAGTCAGTCCGAGGTCCTTGGCGACAAGCTTGGCTGTTGTGCTCTTACCGGTGCCGCTAGGACCGTCGATGGCGATAATGATATGGGACTTGGTATTCAATGTTTTAAATATAGCAATCCGAAGAAAATCCGTTCGCTAGAAGTCGGATGTCGCGCCGCTTTCGTCCGGTCCGTAGTAGCCGTCTTCCTCGACTCCCTGGTTCTCGGGTTCAAAAACCTGTACAGGTTCATCCGAGGAGTCCGAATCGTAGGAATCCGACGTGGAAGGTTCGTCGTCTGCGAAATCGGATGTGGCTTCCTCGACCGGTTCGTCCGGCTTGCGAAGTTCGCCCGTGCTGCCGTATTTGCGCTTTTCCTCTTCGGTGAGCTTGTTCGTAAAGACTTCGACTTCCGGTTCCTTTTGCGCTTCTTCCTCTTCGCCCGCCATGATGCGCTTGCCCTTTTCGAGCGTGCGGTTGATGCGGTCCTGGCGCATCTGTTCGAGGTTCGTTCCGACCTTCTTTTCGTCTTCGGACACGGCGTATTTCCGGTTGAAATCGTCGAGAACCGCCTTGATGCCGATGAGGCGTCCTTTCTTATCTACTCTCCACGGCATCTGTCGCAGGGCGGAAATGCGGAGACGGCTGGCCGCTACGCGATATTCCTGCTTCATCAGTCCGTTTTCGTCCGAGATTTCGTCCGCTTCGTCCGGCGTAACAAAGAGAATCGCTTCATGCCAATGTTCACCCTGGGAATTGACGGTGAAACCGATCAACGCATCGTTGATTGCGGTGGGATCGTTCGGCGGCGTGCTGGCGCACCCGACGAGGAGAAAGGCGAAAAGCCAACCCAAGACCATCTTTTTCATCTCAAAATCCTCCGAGATACTTTCTTGCCAAAAATATAATCAAAATACGGAACGAATGGTTTCATTTTTGTAAAAGAGACGGAATCCAGGCAAGGATTTTCTATCATTTTTTCCATGATCGAAAATGAAGATATCTCTCGGATTGTCCAAAAAGACGGCAAGGAATTCTTTCTGGTGGGGACGGCGCACATTTCCAAGGAGTCCAAGGAACTGGTGGCGAAATCGATTGCGGATTTGCAGCCGGATACGGTGTGCGTAGAACTCGATGAAGGAAGGCTCAAGTCCTTGGAGGATCCCGAACGGTGGAAAAAGACCGATTTGCGGAAAATCATCCGGGAACGCCAGCTGGGAACGCTCGTGGCAAATCTCGTGCTGGGATCTTACCAGAAGCGGATGGGGATGCAGACGGGAATGCGCCCCGGCGCGGAACTTTACGAAGCGGTGTTGGAAGCCCGGAAAGAAAATATCCCGCTGGTCCTTGCCGACAGGGATGTGAAGGTAACGCTTCGAAGGACATGGAGCATGACGCCTTGGTATCGCAAGTTATCGCTCGTCGCGTCGCTTTTTTCAAGTCTTTTTGACAAGACGGAAATTAGCGAGGAAGAGCTGAAGCGCATTCGGGAAAAAGATTCCCTTTCAACGATGATGCAGGAATTTGGAAACGCTTTCCCGGAAGTCAAGACCGTCCTTATCGACGAGCGGGATGCTTATCTCGCGAGCCGGATTCGCAATGCTCCGGGGAATAGGGTTCTTGCCGTTGTCGGTGCGGGTCATGTTGCAGGCATTCGGAGCATCGTCGAAAAAGACGCTCCGCTTCCGAGCGAAGAGGAACTTTGCCGGATTAGACCGTCGTCTCCCGTATTTAAAATTCTTGGTTGGGCGGTGACCGCGGCGATAATCCTTTCGATTCTTTTTGTGGGCTACCATTCGGGGATGGAAAAGGCGGGTGAATTGACGCTCAACTGGTTCCTTCTCACGGGCGGCGGGGCGATGCTCGGTGCGATTGTCGCCGGGGCGCATCCGCTTGCGATTCTTACGGCTCTTGTTGCGGCTCCGTTTACGGGGCTTACGCCGCTTATCGGAGTGGGATTTTTTGTCGCGTTGGTGCAGGTCTATATGAGGCCGCCACGGGTCGAGGAATTCGAAACCGTTTCGGAGGACATTTGGAAGGTTTCCCGCTGGTGGAAAAATCGCCTGACGAGGGTCATTCTCTGTTTTCTCTTGCCCGGCTTTCCCGCCATCATCGGAAAAATCATCGCCCTTGTCGGAATTTATAGGGCGTTTTGAGTTGATTTTCTTTTGACTGAAAATTTTTGGTGTTTGAACGTCTAGGCTTTTGGGATGCGCTAAGCGGGACATGGAATGTGGGACACGCTATGCGGGAAACGGGACGCGGAAATTCGAGATTATCGGGTCGAGCCCGATAATGACATATTGCGCGAAATATTTTTCTGCCGAAAGGAATTTGATGGTTGCACATCTGAACTTTTTTTGCAAAACGATCTACTGCGGCTTGTCTGCCGACAGGCAGGCCTACCCGATGTTCAGAGCTTAGTTAGGAGATCTTAG
>CAVKXR010000213.1:0-4333 GCA_963660275.1 Oscillospiraceae bacterium | reverse complement strand
CCGAGTTGTCGCCTGCGCCCGTCACATAGACTATCTGCGTGTCCGCCCCGACGACACGCCAACGCGGTATCGCCGCGCTTTCCGCGTCGAGCTTCACGAGGTTCGAACCCTTCGCGTCGAGGTCGCGCACGTAGAGTTCCGATATGCCGGAAATTCCCTCCGGACGCGTGCAGAAGGCAACCCGCTTCCCGTCCGGGGAAATCGCCGGGTGGTAGGCGTCCAGCGTGTCGGGGATTTCTACAGCCTGCGGATTGGAACTGGCAAATTTCACAAATCCGATGTTTCCCGTTTCATCGTCCCGGAATGCGAGCGTCGAAACAAAAGTGCCGACCTTCTTTTTCAACGTTTTCGCATTGACTGTTACGGAAATGTTGTAATCCGATTTTTGATTTTGGTTGTCTGCAAAGTCAGGAATCGCAATCGCGCCGCGAACAAGCCGAAAGCCTACATAATCCGCCGACATGGATGGCGTCACCGTATAGACGTCTCCGCGATTTTTCAGGGAAATGTTTTCCGGTGCATTGCGAAAACTCCCGCCCTTGACGATGATTTCGTTCAAGGAATTCGGCTCGTTTCCGCCGACAAAATCCGTCACCACCGTATCGCCGAGACCCGACATCCAGTCCCCGGTCCATTCAAGAACGTTTCCCGCCATGTCGCAGAGACCGTTCCGGTTTTTCCCGATGGTGCAAACCTCATGCAAAGCATAGTCCGAGTTTTCCGAATTCCAGCCGGCATCTTTCGGATTCCAACCGTTTTTCGCCGCATAGACCCATTCCGCTTCGGTCGGCAACCGATATCCGTTCGCAGAATAATTTGTGCGAAATCCATCCAGAAAGATGTACTTGTCGTTTGCATCGAGAGCCTTGGATGTCCACTCGTAAACCGTATCGAGCTTCATCGAACGGGAAAGCGCGTTCGCATAAAGCGCTGCGTCATAAAATGTCACGTTCGTCACCGGAAAATTTTCCTTTCCCTCGGCAAACGGAACACCGGTCATCTGGAAAAATTCGCCCTGCGTCACCTCGTGCTCGCCGATGTAAAAATCGTAAGTGAAACGCGAAACCAGCCCGGTAGCCTCCAACTTGACGGAATCCCCTTTCGAAAGAATCCGCGAAAAATTCCGAAAGGAATCGTCGAGACGATTTGCCGAAGAAGCCTCGTCCGCGCAGCTCGAAAAGAGGACGAGACAAGCAGCCGCAAATGCGCAAGAAAGCAAATGCAAGCAAAGAGAGAATTGTTTCAAGGCGACCATGATGAAAATTTAAAAATTAAAATTTCGTCGGTCCATCACGACATAGAGACTGTCAGCATAAACGATTTGCCAATCGGGATTTCCAGCCACTGCGGAAGCCAGGTTTTTCCACGGGGTAAAGTAGCGAATCGGCAAAAGCACTCGCCCGATGTGAAGCGAATCCGCGTCCAAAAAAAACTTTTCCGGATTTTGGGCATAGTCGAGATATGTCGAAAGAAATGCGGAATCCTTGAGGATGAATCTTCCGTCGGCATAGGTTTTCAAGTCCCAGACATTCCATTCCAGAAATCCGCCCGAACGGTCGTCGTGAAAAATCCGAAAGCCTTCGGGAAGCGGATGGTTCCGAATAAACGAAGTCGCTCCGACCGGGACACGCTCCGCTGAAACGGCGACAAACGAACCGCTCCGCATGTAGGCGGGAACGCTCCGAAAAAAGAATCCGACGGTAAAAGCCAGGAGAAAACATCCTGCCAAAATTTCGCATTGATGGAAACGGAAAAGTTCTCTTGTCGGTAAAATCCTTTCCCAAAGAAGCCACACGAACGGGAAGAAAAAAAGCGAAAGGTTCCGCTCCGCAATGGCGGCAAGAGCGCAGACGACAAAAATCCACGCCGAGCGAAACGAAAGTTCTGACCGAACGCGGCGAAGAAGAAAAACGGCGGAAACGAGAATGGCAAAAAGTAAGGCGAACATTGCCAGTTCATTTTCCCCGTGAAAAAGAAGCGTCAGCGGAGAACGGTTCTCGGCGATTTCCCGGGAAAAGATTTGTGCGGAAGAGCTTCCTCCGACAAGACGGTCCAAAAGCCCGAACGGATAGAGCCAAAGCGAAACGCCTTGGGAACGCCAAAGCGGAACGGTCAAAAGTGCGGCAAAAAAAATTCCGCACGCCCATTTTTGTTTTTTGGGGAGAATCTTCCAGGAAAAAAGCAACCACAAAAAAGACAAGGCAAAGCCTAGCGTAAAAAGGCCCTGCGTCCGCACCCAGCACCATTCGACGGCAAGAAGCGTAAAGGCGACAAGAAAATACCGCATAGAAAAACGCTTTTCCAGCTTAGGCAGAAGATTCCAAAAAACGCCGAGAAAGAGCATCGAAACGAAAATCGGGCGACACTCAAACGCATAGCGAAAGACAAAGGCTAACCCGACTGCCACGGAAAATCCAAGAAACGAAATACGGCGTTTGACGAGAAGAACCCAGAGAAGCGCAACCGTTCCCCACGCGAGCGATTTAAAGAAAACCAGTCCGAGACTTCCGAACTTCGAAAAGACAAGATGGACGAAGAGCTGGAAGTAAAGATGGATGTTTATCCACGGAGAACGCGAGGCTGTCCAGCAGAACGGATCGCTTTCGGTCGGACCGTTTTCGAGAAAATCCCGCGCCGAAGCTAGGTGCCACCAGATGTCCGTATCCGTCAGAGGGAAAAAGGCGAACAGGGCGACCGCGAAAGAAAAAAGGATTTTGGCTAAAAGCGGATTCACTATTCCCTATCGGAACGGCTGAGACTTTTCAGCGCAAGGATTCGGTTCGCTTCGATGCCGGGATACGCCGGGAAAAATTCGCTAGCGACCTTGTACCAGGCGAGCGCCTTTTCGGGCTCCGTTTTTAAAAGCGCATTGCCCAGGTTAAACGCGACGATTCCCAAAAACTGCCTCTTGTGAAGCGGAGTAAACTCGTAGCCTGTCCACGGTCCCGCGGCATATTTTTTTCGGTATTCCGCATCGGTATAGGAATATCCCGAACGGTTCGGTTCCATATTCACGTCACATGTCCGAAAGAAGATGTGCCCCGGCAAAAGGATGGCGTCAATCCGGATGTTTCGGGATTCCTTGAGCATCAGGGCAAGCCACGTCACCCCGACGCAGGAAGAGAAGCCGCTTTCGAGAACCCTCTGCGGGAAAATCGCTTCGGGATTGCCCGAGCGTTCCTGCCCGATAAAGCGCAATTTCCAATGTTCCCAGAAAAGAGACTTGACCGCTCCGACCGTATCGCCGGTTACCGCAAGGACGCTGTCGAAATAAAGCAGCCCGTTTTTCCAGGCATCCAATGAATCGATGCAGGACGCTTCCCGGTTTTCAAAGGCGCAGGCCGCTTCGCGAAAAGAAAGAGAAGCCGTTTTTTTTGTTCCGAAAAAGAGGGAGAAAGCCGTCACGATAACGACAACGGCAAAGAACAAGGCGACGATTTTCCGTTTACTGTAACGCATCCCATTCCATCGGCGAATTCCAGAAATCGCGCATCGTCATCATGTAGATGACAAGACGTTTCGTTTGGAGAGTCTTTTTGTCCTTCATCGCCCGATGCCGCACACCGGGACCTCCGCCCCAGCTGGTAATCGTCTGGACTTCCAAACCGGTCGCAAATGCGAGAAGCGAACCGGGGCCTCCCGATTTCCCATCGACCGATTCGAAGACTCCCGTGAAAGAATCCCCCATGAGAAGAATCGGGCTGTTCCGGCTGCCGCTATAAGGTTTTCCTTCGCAATAGACCTTTTTGACTTCAAGCGTTTCGGGAAAGTAAAGCCCTTGTTCGGCCTTGGGCAGTTGAGCGACCAGATCGCCTTCGCGGAGAATCGTCGTGTCGCGGAGTTCGAGCGAGCCGGACTTCGGCCCTGAAGATTCGTACCAGTCATAGGCGGTAACCCTTTCGGCGAGAAGCTCCATCACGGCGAGAAGTCCGGTAAACGACCAGTGCGTGTCGTTTTTCTGAAATGCGAAAATGTTTTCGTCATCGCCTGACCGCGCACCGAGAAGCGCCGGAAAAACGTCGAGGACATCCAGTCCCGATTCAAGCATCTTTCGGATAAATTCACGACCGGCGACATCGACACAAAGCGTATCCGAAGTTCCCGGAATTAATTTGTGCGCATAGACAGCTTCTTTTGTCGGGATGGGAACGACCAGAAACTGGATGCCCAAGGAATCCAGATTTTTTTTCAGTTCGAGCAAACGGGGCAGCGGATTGTGAAGCGAATCTTGCGCCGTAAAATCTTCGACGAGAAGGGAGTTCGCATCGCGGCGGAACCAGAGCATTCCCTCGGAGGCCCAGGCGTTTTGCTCTGCGGGCAAGGAATCGAGGAC
>CAVKXR010000212.1:0-4339 GCA_963660275.1 Oscillospiraceae bacterium | reverse complement strand
GAATAAATCCGGATTGCTTGAACTATCGATGCGTTCAAGCATAGTCGAATAAGCTCCGTCAGAAATTTTTGAACTTATGCGCCCCTTTTTGCTTTTTAATTCAAAAATTTCTCCACAATTATCACATTGTAAATCAGCAACAGGCTTATTGTTGGATAAATTACATATATGTAAATTTCCACAAATTGGGCAAAAAACATTTTTGCCAACCCAATTTTCACTCATAATTCGTACTTTTTGTGAGTTGCTGCGATAATTCTCGGCAAGAGATAAATCAAAATGAAAGTCCATCAGAATTCTTCCCAAACTGTTAAAGCATTATTATTGTCACGGATTTGAATCTTTTTATCTAACAATTCACCCGGTGTAAGAACAAATTCACCAACATTATATTTCTCTATAGCTAAATCTTTTGCTTGTTCTGGGCTATCAGCGTCAATTCCAAACACTTGTGATATCGTTTCCTCAATTGTAATAAAATATTTTTTCATATTACCGAATATAGATTTTTCAACCGTAAATTCCATGCATCATTCCAAAAGGACAGCAGTTCCACCTATATCAAGAACAATGATTCCGTCAACAAAGAAACCTCCGACATTCGTTGCGCAGATCTAAATTCAACGAATCCGCAAGCTGTTCCCGGATCCCTTATCTGAAAGGAGATTCCCATGTCTGCGTCCGCCGCAGCGGACGGGCACGGGAATGACATGATAACGAACCGGAAAATGACATTGCACAGAAACAGTTCGCTTAGAAACCCCGCTTCCCATGTCCCTCGTACCGCTTCCCAAAAACTTAGATGTCCACGAACTATCCCCTAATCCCTGTTCCCTAAACCTAGACGTCCGCGGCTCTAGGAAGCCACCTTCGGAATGAACATCGCCTTCGTCATCCGCGTACCGTCCATTTTCAGGACTCGGAATCTGTTTCCGCCGATCTTGACTTCCGCTCCGACCGAAGGAATCGCGCCGAGCTTCGCAAGAATAAGCCCCGAAACGGTTTCCACGTGAACGGTTTCCTCTTCCTCGAATTCGACGCCGGTCGCATCTTCAAAATCCGAAAGCGTAATCAGCGGATTGAAAACATAGCGGCCATCCTTTAATTTCTGGATCATCGCATCGTCTTCCAAATCGTCCTCGTCCTTGATTTCTCCGACGATTTCTTCCATGATGTCTTCGACGGTCACAAGCCCCGCCACTCCGCCATACTCATCGACCACTATCGCAAGCTGGTTTCCGTTTTCGCGCAGTTCCCGGAGCAAGTCGTCGATTTGTTTCTGCTGCGTCACGAAATTCGCCGGTTCCAAAAGTTCCTGCAAGTCGAACTTTTCCTTTCCGTGCTTTTCCGTGTACCATTCGAGAAAGTCCCGTGCCAAAAGGATGCCGACGATATTGTCGATAGAATCGCGATACACGGGAACACGAGAATGGCGCTCCTCGTTCAATATCCGAATCGTTTCTTCGAGCGACGACGTGACATCGATAGCGACCATATTGACCCGCGGCGTCATGATTTCCCGCACAGGCGTCTCCACGAAATCGAAAATGTTCAGAATCATCTGGCGTTCATCTTCGTCAAGCGCATCCTCGTCGTCAGACATATCGGATTTGAGAGCGTCCCGCTTGTCCTCGGAAAGGAAGTTGAGTTTCGGGTTGTAGCCCAGAGCTTTGTGCACTTTCAGGTAAAGCTTGTTCGCGAGTTTCGCTTCCAAGACAAACGGAAGCCGCAGATATTTAAAAATCGGAAGCAGCACATGCGAAAGCGTTTCGGGCCAAAGTGCGCCAAACATATTCGGAAGCAGAATGACAAAGGAATACACGACGATTCCCGAAAGGATGGCGTATAAAATAATCCCCAGGATAAACTTGTCGTAAAATCCCTGTGTCAGCACGTACGCCGCAATAAATCCCAGAACGCCGGCAGTGACATTCAGAATCGTCCGGGCGATAGAAACCGTCTCGTTGAAGCCAGGTGCATCGACATAGGAATTCACCCGCGCCACGAGCTTTTCGTCCTCTTCGCTTTCCGTCGTCACGGAAAGTTCCAGGAAAACCGTCTTCACCAGGGAAAAAATTCCCGAAAGGATGACGCAGACAATGGCAAGCACAAGATAAGGCGTTGCAGAATTGACCCAAGAAATGACCGGCATCAGTTACTCCCCCGTTTTTTTGACCCCTTTTCGCCCGCATGGTAAATGTCGAGGCCTAAAATTTCCTTTTCACGGCGGCGCATCACGGCGCGCTCCGGAGCCGTATGGTGATCGTATCCGGAAAGATGCAGAAGCCCGTGCACAATCATGCGTTTCAGTTCCGTGTAAAAGGAATTTCCGAACTTCGGCGCCTGGCGTTTCACCTGGTCGCGCGCGATGTAGATTTCGCCAAGCAGATAATCCTCGTGCCATTCAAAGCTCAGCACGTCCGTCACCTTGTCCAGCTTGCGATAAGCGTGGTTGAGTTCGCGGACCATCCGGTCGGAACAGATGACGATGTTTACGTTTTCCGGGTGGCCTTCCTCGACGAGAATCTTGCGGGCGAGAGGTTCAAGGCGCGCCTTCCACGGAAAGGCTTCCTTTTCGTTTTCGGAAAGAAAATTTACCTGAAATGCCGGTTGTCGGGGTTTCTTTTTCATATTAAAGTTCGTACCACTTTTGCAAAATCGAAATAATCGACTTCGCCTGTTCCTTGCTCGATATGTTGAACTTGCTGCGCTGCTTAAAGACGCCCTGCTGTTTCTGGTAGCGGCGAATCGAAACCTTCGGTTCTCCGAATTCACCCGTCTTGGCGTTTCTCTCCTGATACAGGAACATCATCGTGGACCAGGCGCCCTTGCTTAAAAATTCTTTCGAGAGTTCCTTGATGACAACTTCACCGGTTTCTTCGTCGGTGTATTCGATTGTCGGTTCCAAATTTTCTGTATCCATAATCACCTCGTGAAAATTACTTCCATTCCGAAAAAAGATAAAAATCTATATTCGGGACATCACGGTTTCTGCCACAAAGGAGCCTCTTTTGAAAGATTTTCACATTTTCCCGTTTCTGAATCGCGCGACATTGGCCGTCGCCCTCTTTGCGGTTTCCGCCATGGCGCAAGGCACATCTTCCGTCGGAAAGGTCCGCTATATCCTAGGCGAAGTCACCGTGCAAAAAAAGGCGGGCGACAGCTGGAATCCGTTGCGGATAGGGCTTAAGGTCAAGAGCAACGACCTGATCCGCACCCTGGTCGAAAGCGAAGCGGGCATCGCGCTCTCGGACGGGAGCCTCATCACCATTGAAGAGAACACCACCATCCGATTCGAAACGGCGGTGAACAACCAGAACGAAAGCGGCACCACGGTGGATCTTCGCACGGGACGCGTTTTCTTCGACGTGCAAAAGCAGAAAGACGGACACAAGTTCGAATTCAAGACAGGAACAGCGACAGCCGCCATCCGCGGCACGAACGGCTTTATCGAAAGCGGTGCGGAAGGCATCATCGTTTCGCTCGAATCCGGAAAGATGCTCGTGACGGACAAAGACGGCAAGGCTCTCGAAGTCCTCGGCGGCGAAACGCTGGTCGAAGAAAAGGGAAAAGGGCTTCAGAAATTCAAGACGCCGAGTTCCGGGACAAAAGGCCTCGCCAAGGAAATCGCATCCGAGAAAAAGTCCGGCACGTTCAGCGCAAGTGCGCTCAAGGAAAATTCCGGGAAGCTCGATGAAAAGAACAAGGCCGCGCTCGACAGCCTGTCCAAGGCTTCACCGTGCGAATTTGACGCGATTCCGTCCAAGACGACAAGCCCCGAAATTTCCGTCAGCGGAAAATGCAAGCCGGGCATCCAGATTCAGGTAAACGGCATCGAAGCGAAACTTTCTCGCGACGGAAAGTTCCTAGCTACGGTTGCCTACGACAAGGAATCTTACGGAACGAAGCGCATCCGGGTAAAATGTTCCAACGGCGATGTGGAAACGCTCTGCAACGAAACCTTTACGGACTACGTTCCCAAAACCCAGGATGACAAGAACGCCTTTATCCGCTTCGAAAAAAGCGACATTCAAAAATCATCCGGGAAAATCTCCGTAAAAGGCGAATTTTTCAGCGAAGATCCCACGGCGACCGTAACCGTTTCCCTCGGAAAGTTCACCTCGGAAAACCTGAACGTTCCAAACGCCAATGGACGCTTCGCATGGACCGTTCCCGAAGTCGCAAAGGAACAGGGCGAAAACATCGTGACGGCAACGCTCACCACGAAAAAAGGCTCGCTGAAAGACTCCATCCAAGTTTCACTTCCGCCAAAAATTCGGATTCTTTCCGCAAGCGAGGAAAAGTGCGAAATTTTCTTTTCGCTCAGCGGAACGCAAGG
>CAVKXR010000211.1:0-4349 GCA_963660275.1 Oscillospiraceae bacterium | reverse complement strand
ATGACGCTTAATGGGAAAGGATTCCTTTTTTAGGTATCCTTTTGACGCTTAA
Source organism: Oscillospiraceae bacterium (assembly GCA_963660275.1). Lineage (GTDB taxonomy): Bacteria > Fibrobacterota > Fibrobacteria > Fibrobacterales > Fibrobacteraceae > Hallerella. The sequence continues at coordinate 4,297 of CAVKXR010000211.1, read as the reverse complement.
GCCGAGATTTTAGAACTTAGCCAATAGTTGAGAGAAATCTGTTCCCTTCAACAACTGTTTCCTAATTTCCACTCAACTAATTCTTCGCGGCCCGCTGCGTCACATATTCCATCCGCAGCCATTCCGCAGACCGAGCGGTGCTCATCACACGGATTTCATCAAGCGAACCGTTCCACGATTCTTCCGCGACATCGTTACCGCCAACGCGAAGCGGAACGCCGATATCCGTTTTGTACAAAGAAAAGGCGACCGGATCTCCGACAAGCGTTCCATTTACGAACATCGAAACCGTATCGCTCCGAGAAACCAGGCTAAGCAAATTCCAGCCAGCGGAATCCATCGCGGACGCTGCGCCTGCAATCGAATCCCATCGGACTACATTGTAAACGGCAAACGCTGAATTGATGTTGTCGTAATACCACTGGAAAATTGTCGAATCCGCCGAAGCGCGCTTGGCGAACAAAACCTGATGCGTTCCGTCTGCGCCATTCCACAACACCCAAGCCGAAAGCGTAAAATCGCCAGCAAAAGGATTTACCGAATCCAAGGAAATATACTGTCCCGCAGAAATCGTCGTTCCGTAACCGATGAATCCAAAGGTCTTATCCGAATCCGAAGCGGCGTGAATCTGGGCGTCTCCATTTAAATGAAGCGCAGCAAGAATCGAATCCGAAGGCAAGAACGCTCGGAAAGAATTTTCCCCGACCCGGCGGATTACATACAAATTCACATTTTCCGTCCCGGCTTCCAGCGAATCCAGGCGCACCCACAAGACGCCCTGCGAAGCGCGCGGTGTCCAGTAATCCACTTCAAAATTCTGGACGGAACCGTTTTCCGAAACAACCTGAAAAGAATCCGGTTCTGCAAAAGCGGAAAAATCGATTTTGTTGTTGAACTTCACCGGCATCACGAAATTCCGCAGAGTCTCCGTCGGTGAACTTTCGAGCGAGACCGAAATCGCCGTCACAAGCGACGAGCCAAACGAAGCGCCAAAGGAAGAATCCGCATATAACGAAGCATCGGCAACGACCAAAATGGAATCCGTCTCCGCAAAGGTTTTCAAGAGCGGCAGCGAAATTTCCGAGCGTTCGTCAACCGTATTAAAATCAAAGGATGAACGCGCCTCCGAATTTTGAACATAGACAAGCGAAATGTTGCCAGGCGGAATTGAATCAAAGGAAAAACCTCCATCCGCATCAAGGTCTGCCGTCAAATTCGTTCCGATGATTCGCACCGACCCGGAGGATTCCGAAGAAATTTTCCCGGAAAGCGACTTGGCATTTCCCAGCACGACTTTCATCGAATCTTTGATTTGATTTAAAAGAACATTTTCGTCCGCCTTTCCGGCATACAGAATACGCATATCGCTTTCAACATTTTCCAAGACAAAGTTTCCCGAGCTGTCCGAGAACGCAACAACAGAATCCGCGATTTGAATATTTTTCCAAGAATCTTCGTAAGCGACGACACGGGCGTTCACCGCAGGAGTTACCCCATCCGAAAGAAAAATTTTCCCAGCGATGGAGTTTCCGATATCCGTCACGCCTCCAGCGTTCCGTTCGTCCGAACAGCCGACCACAAGCGCACAGGCGATAACACACAAATGAATCAGCGCAAAAGAAAATTTCATTTTCCATTCTCCTTGCCCAACTTTTCGCTCATCGGATAAGCGACAATCATCATCTCGTAAATTTTTTCCACCGAAGAATCGTCAGAAGCTTTCGCCATGATTTTTTGACGAGCCTCTTCCAGAATCTTGACCGCATAGTCGTAAGACTTTTCGCTCATCGCGAGCGTCGTAAAAGTCGCAAAGCGTTCGTTTGGACTTTTCGTTTCCACGGCTCCGATCGCTTGCTGCACATACTCGCGCCGAATCTGCCGCAAATCCATCGGTGACACATTTTTCGCATCGAGCATCAGCGAGGTGCTGCGGAACTTTCCTTTCGAATCTTTTTCGATGAGTTTCCAGCGAAGCATATTGAGTACAGCCGAGCGAGCTTCTTCCGTCGAAATCCTCGGCACAATCGTCCGCGCCAAACGCGTCATGTCACCGTCAAAATCCGGATGGCAAACAAGCTCCCGCAAAATCGGATAGTACCACTTGGAAAAAAAATCTTTCTGGTCGTGCGAAATGTGTACAAATTCATTTTTCGAGCGAATCTGGACGATTTCATCCCAAGCGTTTTCACGCTCCTCGACGCGCTTTGCCTGGTTGTATTCCACAAGGGCGGCAAAATATCTGGATTGGTTGTTGTTCAGTCCCATCGCCTTTGTCATCTTGGCAATGGATTTTTCCGTCAGGTTAAAGCGTCCGCGAATCACGTTAAGGCAATAGGACGACGAACTGAATCCTGCCTTGGCGGCAAAAAAGCGATGCGAAAATACCGCGCGCAGTTTTTTCTGCTCGTCAAAATAATCCTTCAAAAAACGACGGTAATCGTCGTAATCAAAAAGTTTATCTATCGCCGACATATCGATTTTAAACATAAATTTTTACACGGAAAAAGCAAACGGTTTCAACGGCAACAAGCCTCGGATGTGATAAACTTATCGCCAGTTTCCATAAAATTTACACAGCAAATTCCCCGTTTTGCAAGAGCCGCCACAAATTCCGTGTAAAAAGCGTTTTAAATCCAGGTCACCAAATTTCCTTTTCGCTCCAAGGGCTTTCGAAGCGGAAGTCCGTCAGAAGTTTCGGGATAGCCGAGGGCGAGCGAGCCATAGACGCGTTCGTTTTCGCCAAGTCCGAGCGTCCGCAAATAGCGGAGAATTTCCGGGTCTTCATTCAGCCAGCGGAGCTGATTGATCCAGCAGCTGCCAAGATCGAGTTCGTTCGCTTCGAGCATCATGTTTTCGATGGCAATCGCCGCGTCCGCCATGTTGTTGCCATAATCCTTTTGATTCGCGACGACGATGAGAACGGGAGCGTTGTAGCAAAAAACGTAACCGCCTTTCTGCGAACTCAAGATGGAATTTTTGATGCTCCGATACATTCCTTCCGTCACCTGCATTCCGGCAAAAGCCTTTTCCACCAGCGCCACGAGCGTTTTTCGGACTTCCGCGTTTTGGATGACCAGAAAGTGGTTCGTCTGGTTGTTGCCACCGCTCGGCGCAAAGCGGCCCGCTTCGACGATTTTCAAGAGCTTTTCCCTTTCCACGGGAAGAGGCTTGTAGTTGCGCGTGCTGCGCCGGGAAAAAATGCAGTCCAAGGTATTCATCGTTCCGGGAATATAGCTACTTTGTTCTATTTCAAATATTCGCTATTATTCCCATATTCACTCACTGCCGTTCCCATATTTGCGTCCGATGTCATTCACGAGTCCGCTTCTGGGACAAGCTAAGCGGAACACGGGATGTCATTCTTCGGGTTTCCTTTTCCACGTCATTCCCCGGCTTGTCCGCCACGGCGGACGCAGACCGGGGAATCTCTTGTATGGGGTGGGATTATCGGGTCAAGCCCGATAATGACAGGTTCACAGAGATTGCCGGGTCTGGGTCCGGCAATGACAGATTAGCGAGCTTGCCGAGCTAAGCACGAGAATGACAGTCACGTTGCGTTAATCTCTCGTACATCTCAAACAGCCTTGCGACGATCTCGCTTTCGGTTATGTTCGGCGGGAATCCGTAGGCCTGCAGGACGGCGCGGTCGTTTTCGTTGTGGGCGCGGCGGAGGTCGGGGAACATGAACATGTTTTCGCCATAGAGCTCGGCAAGCGAAAGTTCCGGATATTTGGCGCGGGCATCGAGAATGGCTTGGGCGGTAGCTTCAATCCGCTGGATTTCAGCAGGAGACAGATTAAAGGAATCAGGACTCAGTTTTTGGAGTCCTAAATTTCCACCGTCAAATCCATCGCCCTCTGCCAGATTATCAAATCCTCCACATTCCGAACCATAATCTCCTCCGTTTTTATCCTGATTCCTAATTCCTATTTTCTGACTACTGATTCCTGTATAACCCGGCCACGGGAAATTATTGTACACGATGTCCTTCGAGTACCGGTAATCGCTCTTGAGCCTTCCGCAAACGGCGCGCATCCATGCCATGTGGACGCTACTCGTGAGAACGCCGAAGTGGAAGAGCGTTGCGTCGGGAATGAGCCGCACCGCATTGCTGCAAAGGACTCCCGGAGTAATAAATCCCATAGGGATGTAATTTCTACGCTCTGAAGAGGTTTCCGGAATAAGAATGGACGTTCCCTTCGGCATATTCTCCACGTGAAAATGCGTCGGCTTTTCCGCGAGCTTCCTTGTCGGCGCGCTCCTGCTTTTTAGGCGGAACTCGCGCACGGCCTTTACG
>CAVKXR010000210.1:0-4393 GCA_963660275.1 Oscillospiraceae bacterium | reverse complement strand
ATCGAGAGCCTTGATGTCACGAATCCTGCTTCCGATATAGAGGGAATCCGAGCGCATGACAAGCCGGAAAATCTGCAAGTGCGGAGGTTTTCGAGTGGAATCGGCGTCGAAGGAAAGCGTGTAAGAAGCTCCCGGTTGGACGGGCATCAAAACGCCGGAACTTAAATGCGCCGCCACAGAATCGTTCTTCGCCAGATCATTCGCATAAAGCACAAACGAAGCATCGAGCGGTAAAAGCGAAGGTTCATCCCACGAAGAAGAGGAAAAATTTCCACAACCACCCAGCGCCAGCAAAACGGTCAGGCAAAAAAAGGCAAAAAAGACGGGAAATTTCCTTTTTTGAATCATCGGAGCGTTAATCCTACCAGAATCAATTTAATCAATTCACAGGAAAAAGAAATGACTTTCGATGAACTGAAGAAGTTTTTTACGCCCCTCGCGGAACGTCCGGCTCTCGCCGCATTCTTTTGCTCGGTCCTCTATATCTGTTCCGCAAAATACCCGTTATGCGGCGCAGCGTTCATTCCGCTCTTAGCGGTCACGCTCGGAGCGCTTCCCAAGTTTCCGCGCCGAGTTTCGTTGGTTCTTCTCCTCTGCATTGGTCTGCGCCTTCTGGTTGCGGAATACGTACAAAATGGCGAGGAATCGGCGAAAGAGCTTTCCGTCAAAAGTTCCGGCTTTGTGGAATCCGTTCTGGACAGGTCCGAAGGCGTCGCCGTAATCGTGAAAACTCCTGAAGGCAAAGTCCGGCTTTCCAAAAAGACTCCTCCCTATCCTGTTTCCGGAGATTCCATCGCCTACACGGCCAAATGGTTCCCCGTCGAACCGCCGACCGTTCCCGGAAGTTTCGACTCGCCGAAATGGCTGAAGAGCCAGGGGCTTGCCGGATTCGGAAGGCTCGAATCGTTTCAAGTCCTTTCGCACCGGTGGACTTTCGAGAAAGCCTTTTCGAATGTCCGGAAATTTTTGAAAGGGTATTTTTCCAGATACCTTTCCCCCGCGGAAGCCGGACTTTTGATCGGGCTTTTGGCCGGAGACCGTTCGAGCATTCCCGATACGCTGCAAAACGGTTTTCGCCGGGCGGGAATCGTCCACGTTTTAGCCATCAGCGGATTTCACATCGTTCTGTTCTCCGGGATTCTCCTTCTTCTCCTGAAAGCGACCCGGATGCCGCATTCCGTCGCCAGTGCGCTCGCCATTCTTTTGATGCTCGTCTATGCGCCCGTCACCGGAGGCTCCCCCGCCGTCTATCGCGCCGTATTCATGTTTTCCGTCGTGCAGTTCGGGCTTCTTTTTGAACGAAAAGCGGACAGTCTCAACTCGCTGGGCGTCGCACTTTTCATCTTGACAATTTTTGAACCGGACATTCTCTGGAACGTCGGATTCCAGCTTTCCGCCTCCGCGACAGCGGGAATCATCGCTTTCGGAAAACGTTCGCCGTTCACCGCCAAAAGCGAATTTCTAAGAAAAAGCCGACTTTGGAAATTCTTAGAAAACGGAATTTTCAGCGCCGTCTGGATTACACTTGTCGCCACCGTTTCGACGGCGCCTTTTCTCATCTGGTCGTTCCACTCGCTTTCCCCGATTTCCATCCTGGGAAACATCTGCGTCGTTCCGCTGGTAAGCCTCGGGATGCAGGCAGGAATTTTCGCCCTGCTTCTGCCAGTCCCCTTCTTCGCTTCGACTTTTTGCAAGGCCGCGGGATTCCTGTTCCGAATTTCCGCCTTCCTCGTCGGGAAAATTTCCGCAGTCACGCTCGCTTCCGTCACCGTGGGACCTTTTCCCGTCTGGATTTTAGTTCTCGCCGGATTTGGGATTCTCTCCATCGGAGCTTTTCGAAAGAACGTCTGGGCGCGAAGGATTTCGCTGGGAATCCTGCTCGTCTTCGGCGGTTACTTTGTATGGAACGGGTCGATCCGAAAATGGGACGCTCGCTGGGAAGTTTCCGTTTTGGACATCGGGCAGGGCGATTGCATTTTTGTAAAAAGCCCGCGCGGAGAGGCTTTCCTCGTCGATGCCGGGGTGAACACCGGAAAAAGAAATGTCGCAAACGACAAGATCATCCCGTTTTTGCAGGAATCCGGCATTTGGAAATTAAAAGGCCTGATCATCACGCACCCGGACTTAGACCACTTTAGCGGCGCCGAAGTTCTCCTTCAGGAATTTCCAATCGAAACGCTCTGGATCCAGGAATGCGCCCGCATCACCGAGAAAAAGGAATGGCTGAGCGTTCTTTCCACGGCGATGGAAAAAAAAGTCGTAATCCAGGATCTCCGCCGCGGGATGCTCTTCCGCGAAGCGACCCGCCAAGGTCCACACCGAATAGCCACCTGGGAAATGCGCGTCCTGCACCCGGCGCCTTTTCGCTGCGGAGAGACCAACTCGGAAAGCGTCACGTTCCGCCTAGAAGGCATCGGAGGCAGCGTCCTGCTCACCGGCGACCTCACGAAAGACGGCGAACGGAAAATCCTCGCGACGGACATTCCGCTCAAAACGGACATTCTCAAACTGGGCCATCACGGTTCAAAAACTTCGAGTTCCAGGGAATTTCTCGAAGCGGTTAGTCCCCAAATCGCCATCGCATCGAACGGGCGCAGGAACAAGTTTCACCATCCGCACAGACAGGTGACGGAAAGGCTCGACAGTCTGAAAATTCCGCTGCTAAACACGTCGCAGAAAGGAACTGTTCGGGTCACGTTCGACAAGAACGGCTACCGCATCGACAAGACAATCGATTAAAGTTTTCGACAGCTCACCACTTTCCGCTCACTTCCAGCCCGAATCTCCACAGGCCGAGTTTCCGAAAGCGGTATCCGCGAAGTTCGACCGAGCTTTTTCCCGAAAGAAATTTCGAAAAATCCATCTGCGTCGTTTCGCGGAGGACAAGAGGCTTTTTTTGCGGTCCCCGCCAAATCAGAACCGTCGAAACGGAGACAGGAGAATCGGCAAAGAAAACAACGCCCGAACGGATTTCATACAGGCTGTTTGCCGTCGGAAACCGCTGCGTCCACTTCCATTCGCCAAAAAGGCTTTCCGCTTCGAAAAGGCGGATTCCGCTGCGCACAAAATGCGCCGTTTCAAGCGAATCCTCCAAAAATTTCAAGCGGGAACCGAGAACGATTTTGGCAGACGACCCGTTTTTTCCGGCGGTCGCTTCCAGTTCGGATTTAGCGGCAGAGGCTTCCAGCGGGATGAAAAATTTTCCGCCAAGCCCAAAGATCCAGTCGGAAACCCGGTATTTTACCGAAGCATTTCCTACCGCCCGATTTTTTTCGACGGATTTCGGAATGTGAAAAATTCCCGAAAACCGGCTGTTCCCGTGAAAATAGCCCCGAAAACGGACATTCCACTGGCGATTTTTGACGGAACGCGCCGAGACATAGAGAAGCGGCGTTTCCCAACCGTTCGAATAGGAAAGCTGCACGTCCGAATCTTCGTTCCGAATTTTCAGGAAGGCATCCCGGAAACCGTCGCGCGCAAAGGTTCCAAACCCCGCGAACCGGAACGTTCCCGCCCCGAGCGAAACGATTTCCCCAAAAGAAGAATCCGTCAAAAGCATGCTTCCGAGCGAAAAGCTTTTTCCGCCCAAAACGACAAGCGTTCCCTCCGTCTTTTCGAGAGAAAGCGCAGAGCCTATATCCGAAGCCAAGATATCTCCCAAGACGCTAAACGATTTCCTATCCCTGTAAACGATGCGAAAACGTTCCACCTGAGGCTTTTCCCTGTTTTCGGACGCAAGGCGGACTTCACCGTCAAAGCGCTGTATTCCAAGCGCAAGTCTAAACCTTTCCCGTCGGATGTTTCCCACGGAATCAAACGAAACCGAATACCCGAACTTTCCGCGAAAGTTCAATTTTTTTAGATGTTCGCCAAGGCTTTTTCGGCAAGAATCACCGCCGTAGGATTCCCACAGGAGGCACGCCTCCGCAGGTCCTTCGTCAATCGCCCGCAATAAATCTTCGAGTTCCTCATAGCTGACCATTCCGTCGTCATATGCCCAGAACGCGTCCTCGACCGAAACGCTTTCCCTTTCCGCAGCGCCGAGCATCGCAAAAGCAAGCAGGCAAGCGCCTAGCGACTTCTTGCAAATCTTTCGAAAGAAAGTCGCATCAAATCGGAAAAATGAACTTTTCAAAACGCCCACGGCTAACTCTCCTAACAAAGGTCACGCATTTTAAAACGCTCCGCCCGGCAAAGCGAAGAAAAAACAGCGAAATTTCTATGTTTAAATTCATGCAGCCAAAGTTCAACAGACGCCCCGCCCACATCGACTTTCCCCTGTTTGGCGGAAAGCGGGCAGTTCCTTCTGTCGCCGGATTGAAGCGGCTTCTCGAATATCACGGTGTGGAGCTCGAACAAAAAACCTTGGAACAGCTGTGGGCCTATCACAGGC
>CAVKXR010000209.1:0-4407 GCA_963660275.1 Oscillospiraceae bacterium | reverse complement strand
ACAAAGGGTTAGAAAGAATCTAGGTACCCAAATGTCATATAAGCCAAAATATTTCCCATTCGCTCCCCAAAAATCCCCATCTTGCCGGTAAACGCTTTTCGAGCCTTGAGAACGCCTTGAAAATTTTCTATCTTGCACCGCAGTTTATCAAACTTTCCACGGAAAAAATATGACAGACATCCACAAACATCGAAACATCGGTATCTCTGCCCACATCGACTCGGGCAAGACCACCCTCACAGAACGCATTCTGTACTTCACCAAGAAGATTCACGCCATCCACGAAGTTCGTGGAAAAGACGGCGTCGGCGCGACCATGGACTCCATGGAACTCGAAAAGGAACGCGGCATCACCATCCAGTCCGCAGCGACATTCGTAAACTGGAAAGATACCACGATCAACATCATCGATACACCGGGGCACGTGGACTTCACAATCGAAGTGGAACGCGCTCTCCGCGTTCTCGATGGAGCGATTCTCGTTCTCACGGGTGTCGAAGGCGTCCAGTCCCAGTCGATTACGGTTGACCGCCAGATGAAGCGCTACCATGTTCCCCGCGTGGCATTCGTGAACAAGTGCGACCGTTCCGGTGCAAACCCGCTCCGCGTCGCCGTGATGCTCAAGGAAAAGCTGAACCACAATCCGTGCGTCATGCAGATTCCTATCGGCCTCGAAGACAAGCTCGAAGGCGTCGTCGATCTCATCAAGATGAAGGCTTACTACTTCAAGGGCGAAAACGGTGACGACATGATCGAAACCGAAATTCCCGACAACCTGAAGGACCAGGCCCAGGAATACCGCGAAAAGCTCGTCGATTGCTGCGCCGACTTCAATGATGAAGTCATGGAAAAGGCGATGGAAGGCAATTACAACGACATCCCGGAAGAACTGCTCAAGAGCACGATCCGCAAAGCGACCATCGATCTCGCGATGACTCCGGTCTTCATGGGTTCCGCCCACAAGAACATCGGCATCCAGAAGCTCCTCGACGGCGTCGCCGACTACCTCCCGGATCCGACCGAAGTCGAAAACATCGCCCTCGACGTCGATAACGGCGAAAAGGAAGTCGTCCTCCAGACCGACGACAAGAAGCCTCTCGTCTGCTACGCGTTCAAGCTCGAAAACGGCCAATACGGACAGCTCACCTACATCCGTATCTACCAGGGCATGATCCGCAAGGGAGATTCCATCTACAACATGGCGACCGGCAAGAAGGTCTCCGTCGGTCGTCTCCGCCGTATGCACTCCAACACCCCGATTGACATCGAATCCGCAGGTTCCGGCGACATCGTCGCCCTGTTCGGTATCGACTGCGCTTCCGGTACGACTTTCACCGATGGGACGGTCCACTACAACATGACCTCCATGCACGTGCCGAATCCGGTTATCGAAGTCGCCATCGAAGCGAAGAGCCGCGACGACCTCGCCAACATGTCCAAGGCGCTCAACCGCTTCACCAAGGAAGACCCGACATTCCAGGTCTATGTTGACAAGGAAAGCGGCCAGACCATCATCAAGGGCATGGGCGAACTTCACCTCGACGTCTATATCGAACGCATGAAGCGCGAATACAACGTCGTCGTTGAAAAAGGTCAGCCGCAGGTTGCCTACCGCGAAACGATCACCCGCGCTGCCAAGTTCGACTACACGCACAAGAAGCAGACCGGTGGTTCGGGTCAGTTCGCAAAGGTCGTCGGCGAAATGCGTCCGATGGTCGTCGAAGGCGATGCGGAAAATACGTACAAATTCGTCAACAACGTCGTCGGCGGACGCATTCCGAAGGAATTCATCCCGTCTTGCGACAAGGGATTCCAGAGCTGCATGGAAGCGGGTTCCCTCATCGGCTTCCCGGTCGTCGGCATCGAAATGGACCTCCAGGACGGCGCCTACCACGAAGTCGACTCTTCCGACATGGCGTTCCAGATTTGCGCCCGCATGGCTTTCCGCCAGGCTTTCGAAAAGGCCGGGGCCCAGATTCTCGAACCGATCATGAAGGTCGAAATCAACACCCCGACCGAATTCCAGGGAAGCGTCGTCGGAAACATTTCCCAGCGTCGTGGAAACATCATGGGAACGACCGAAGAACGCGGCGAAACCATCATCGAAGCCGAAGTTCCGCTTTCCGAAATGTTCGGTTACATGACAGACCTCCGTTCCATGACCCAAGGAAAGGCTGAATTTACGATGGAATTCAAGAAGTACGCTCCGGTTCCGCGCAACATTCAGGACGATCTCATCAAGAAGTATGGCGACAAGGCGGCAAGCGCCCAGCGTTAATCCTTCCCGATAGCGAAAATTCAAAAGGCGAACCCGAATGGGTTCGCCTTTTTGAACAGAGAAGGAGAAAGGAAAATTTGTAAAACGCACCCCGCAAGCCCTACCCTACGGTTTGCTCCAGCATCCCTTCGCTAAACCAAGGCTGACGGGACGCGTTTCACACTATTTAATCTACCGAAATCCATCTTGAAAAGCAAGCAAAAAACGCAAGTCCCTTATCCCAACTTGGAATAGAAACAAAAAAAGACCGCAAAAACGGTCTAAATACTCTCGGCGGGAATCGAACCCACGACCCACTGCTTAGAAGGCAGTTGCTCTATCCAACTGAGCTACGAGAGCGTTCGCTCGCAAATATAGTTATTTTTCAATTTGAATGCTTTTCCTTAGACCAATTATCAAACCGGATAAACTTTGGTTCACAAGGCAAGTCGCAAAACACATCCTTCTGCATGGGACCATATACGATAACAGTCGCAGGATGGAGAACCTTGAGCATTTCGATAACACCTAAATGCATCAGCCGTTTTTCATCTTGTGTTTGAGAACATCCGTAAGTTCCGATAGCGACAATGGAATGATGCGGAATACCGACAAATGCAATCGGCTCAGGCAATTCCACAGTCGTAAAAGTCCGCTCGTCACCCCAACGTATGTTGGGAATCTGGTAGATTCCATTACGCTGTAAAAAGCTCGCGTTCCGGCGAGAAATGAACAGGTTCGCTATCTGGGCGCACAGCGGAGCCTCTACCAAAATGGAATTGTCCGGTGAAATAATTCCAGGATGCAGAGATAGATCTTTTAAGAATCGCTCCGGATGATTTGTAAACTTCTGGTATCGGGAATCGTGTTCGTAATAATGGACAAATCGGTTTCTCGCCTGTTTTCGCTTGGAAAACGGCACAAGTCCAGTCGGCACAACAATATCGTTCAACGGTTCCAGTCTTGGAATTTCAAAAATTCCTGCATAGAAGGCTTGTTCCAACAATTCAGGGCGCAAACCATCGTCAAAGGCGTTTATACGCATATTTATTCCTCATGGTTAAAATTTTACTTGCCTTTTTGGAATGGATATGCTAACTTAAACCCAAGTTAGTCGCTAACTAGGATTTGCATTCGCATATCTGGAATCGGACTCGAAGCAGGATTGTTCGCAGCAACCTTTTTCGAGTCCTTTCTTTTTTTAATCTATCGCTTGTTCTGCAGACCGAATATCCACCTCCATCGTTTCCTTGACATTTTCCGGCATTTTATCGTAAATTCGATGAATCGCTGCGATAAAATCCTTGGACTGGGTTTTTCTTGCAATATCGTCAAAGACTTCGCTAACCCAATAGATGTCGTCAGGCGAGCATTCATTTTCCAAGAAGTCGATCGAAGCCGCAATATCCGCTGAAAGAAATTTAGCTAAATTATCCCAAGCGGTCGTATCTCCTGCTTCGATAAACCCTTCACTGTCGATTCTTTCTTGAATCAGTTTTTTAAACCTTTCTTTGTCTAACATATTGATTTTTCCTTATGGCTGAAAACTATCTGGAAATGCCGTTGCAATTTGTCCATTTCTCTTAATTACACCGACACGCACCCCTTTAAAAGTACCAAACATCACTTTTCCATCGGGAGTATTGCGATTTCTATATAATTGCGCCACATGTTCGCCGGCCCGCTTGATTTTCTTTTCATTCCACGAAGCAGGAAACCAAGATTGATTTAAGCCAACCCTTTTACGTCGATCTTTGTGGTTTGAAATGTTTCCGACACGAACACCATTGGGATAGACCTTCACGATATGATACGTTATCCCGTATTTATCGAGCAAATCCATTCCCTTTTGTCCGTGACCGCCACTCATCAATTTTAAAGGGTCTGTAGGTCTTTGCGGTCTCGTAAATTTTCCCTCCGAAACATGAACCAGCGCAAACTGACTCATGGTTCTAGCGCTACCTTTCGTATTCATGTAGCGCCCTGGTTTAGAAGTTCCCATATCGTCCCTCCTTTTTAGAAAGGACAACATCGATTGACATGAACAAGATCTGTCTTGCCATCATAATCCTTTGCCGTTTCCGGCAGAAAATTTTTGTGCATCAAGACAAATCGATTAGCCGCTAACTAAAATCTGCCGATGCATATCC
>CAVKXR010000208.1:0-4445 GCA_963660275.1 Oscillospiraceae bacterium | reverse complement strand
ACGGATGTATCCAGTCCGCCGCTATAGGCGAGAACGACCTTTTTCTTGGAATTCTTAGCAACTTTTGCCATTTTATGTCCTTTGAAAAATTTGATGTATTAAATATAAAACAATTTAGGCGATAAACGCCCGAAATTCGCCATAAATCCAAAAGAAATCGTGACCGGGCGCAAATACTTTTCCGCGCCCCGTTTCCTTTCCGCAAAAGGAGATTATTTTATACCCAATGATCCAGCATACCTATGAAATCGCTGAAAACTCCTTGGACGAGACGCTCTCCGCCATCGCGAAAAGCCCGGACTATCGCGAAGCCAAGGAAAGGCTCCTGATCGTTTATGAGCCGATTTGCCGAAAGGAATTTTTGGAAGCGGAAATCAAAGCCATCCGGGAAAAGCTTCCCGCGGTAAAAGTCGTCGGCATGACGACATTCGGGCAGCTCGACAAGACGCTCCAATACCAGAAGCACACGCGCCTTTCGCTTCTCCTCTTTGCCACGTCTTCCGTCGATATCTTCGAAGCGGATTGCCGCGACAAGAACCTGACCATCTTAGGGACAACCTTTGCGCACGAATTTCAAAGTCTGCCAGATCTCAAGGGGATTCTCTGCCTTTCGAGCTGCGCCCAGCTTTGCCCCACTCCGCTCCTCAAGGAACTGTGCCTCCACTACCCGGGCATCCCTATATTCGGCGCTCTCGCCGGAACGCCTTCCCTCGCCAAGGACGAATCGAAAATCTTCACTGCCAAGAATATCTACAACAAGGGAATCCTTCTGGTCACTTTCCGCGGAAAGGAGTTAGCGATAGAAACGAGGTATTGCCTCGGCTGGAAGCCTCTGGGCCGCGAACACATCGTGACGGAAAGCGATTCGAACGGATTCGTCGCCGCCATCGATAACCTTCCCATCTCCCGTCTCTACGAAAAATATCTGGCCGTCCAGTTCAACCATTTCTTTAACGCCAACGCTTGCGCCTTTCCGCTGCTCACGAAAGACGGCAATACGCTGCTAGCCAAGGTTCCCATCCGCTACACAGCCGACGGGAAAATCGCCTTCCCCACCGAAATCAAAATCGGGAGCAAGGTTTTCCTTTCCTATTCGAAACCGGAATATCTTCTCCGCGAAACGCTTTCCTCGGCAAACGCAATCGCCAAATTCCAGCCCGAAGCGATTCTTCTCTACGCCTGCGTCAACCGGCAGCTCTTTATGGGAAACAGGAACGCAGACCGCGAACTGGAATATTTTTCAAAAATCGTCGCGGAATCCTGTACGAGCTACGGCAGCGGAGAAATCCTATTTACGAAAGACGGCGGCGGTGTCCTCAACTCGTCTATCGTCGCCATCGCATTCCGGGAACGCGAACCGGATATCGCCCACATTCCGCCCCCCATCACCGACAAAAAGCTCGACGCAAAGAAAAAAAGCATTCCCCTTTCGGACAGGCTGGTCACCTTTCTCGAAGCGACGACCGAAGACCTGAACACAACCATCCGCCAGCTTTCCGACTTAGCGGAACACGACCAGCTGACGCACCTGTTCAACCGCCGAAAGCTCAACGAGATTCTGGAATACGAACTGGGAAAGAGGCGCTCCGACGGAGACTTTTCCGTGCTCATGTACGATATAGACTTTTTCAAGAAAGTCAACGACACGTTCGGGCACAATGTCGGCGACCATGTTCTTTCCAAGCTGTCGGACCTCATCAGCGCATCCATCCGTTCGTGCGACGTACTCGGGCGCTGGGGCGGCGAAGAATTTGTCTGCATCCTGTCCAATACGAACCTGAACGGGGCGAAAATCCTCGCAGAACGCATCCGGCACCAGGTCGAGACCGCAGACTTTTCCCCGCTTAAACAGCTTACGATAAGCATCGGAATCACCGACGCCAAGGCCAACGATACGTACCAGGGCCTTCTCCAGCGACTGGACAAGGCGCTTTACGATGCAAAGAAGGGCGGACGAAACCGTGTCGCTGCGCGATGAAGACCGATTACCCGATAGATGTTGAGGCTCCGGGCAATCCCTGGCGACCTTCAAAAAATTATATTCACCCTATATGAAAATTTCAGACAAGGCGTTCGGCTACATTTCCTTCGGTGCAATCGTCTGCATTCTTACCGGCGTGAGCATCGGAATGTGGCACGCCCACCGCGAAACTTCCTCGCAGGCTGTCATCGACTTCGACGAACTGGGAGCGCTCTCCCCCGAAGATCCCGTCACCGAAAACGGCTATGAAATCGGTCGTGTCGGAAGCGTCGAATGGCTCGGCGACAGATCGCGGATTACCGTCGTCTTTGACGAACCGGTAACACTTCGCGAAGGAACCCGTTTCCGCAACGCGGCCTTTGCGCTCATGGGCGGACGCCGAATCGAGCTGGTCCGTCCGCGAACCGGAGAAGTCCTCCCCAAGGACTACGTTTTCCGCGGAGAATTCGTCCCGGGCATCACGGAATCGCTGCGCTTCATCTCAGGAGTCCGCGAACAGGCGCTCAACATGCAGAAAATCGTCGAGGCTCTTCTCTCCGGAACAGATTCCACACCGGGCGTCGTCCAAAAGTTCAAGGCTTCCGAACAGGCTCTTGAAGCTCTCCTGGAAAATCTGGAAATGACAGCCGAACTCGGAGATGAAAAACTGCGAGAGGTTCTCGACCAGGCGACAGTCGCATCCGAAACAATCGAAAGGACGGCGAACTCCGCGGATTCCGTTTTCCACGCCGTCAATGCCCAGGCGAAAAGTTCCATCGAAACAGCCGAATCCGGATTGAAAGATCTGGCGCAGGGCATTTCAAAAATCGATTCGCTGGTTCAAGCAGTCGAAAACAGCGAAGCCGGCAAGAATCTGCTCGCCCAAAAGGAACTTTTCGAAACCATCCAGGAAACCATATCCAAGATGCAGGCGCTCATCCAGGCGATAAACACCAAGGACATCGCCGTTTACGACGAAAACGGAAACCGGGTCAAGCTCGTCCGGTGGAAGAATCTGAACATCATCGGCAAGACCGCCCGCGAAAAAGCGCGGGAAAGGCAAAAAAAATCGCCAGACACCCCTTGACAGGAACTTTTGGCTTTTATATATTTGGGTCACTCCAATGCCTCATAGCTCAGTTGGTAGAGCCCCTGACTGTTAATCAGGTTGTCACTGGTTCGAGTCCAGTTGAGGCAGTAAAAAAGACTTCGCTCAGCGAGGTCTTTTTTATTTTGGCAGAACATTCCCTCACACTCCTTTCCGCTGTCATTCCCGCGCACACTATAATGTCATTCCCCGGTCTGCGTCCGCCTTGCGGCGAGTTACGTTTTACTCGTGGATTTTCCAGCCGTTTATCATTTTTACAAACGCTGGGTCGGAATGATTCACGATTTCGCTGTGGCCGATGTCGAGCGAGGCGATTTTTTTCATGTCGTCCGCGGAAAGCTCAAAATCCCACACGTTGAAATTCTCCTCGATTCGCTCCTTGTGAACGGACTTTGGAATCACGATAACTCCGCGCTGAATGTTCCACCGCAAAATCACCTGGGCCACAGTTTTTCCGTGGGCAGCGGCAATTTCCGAAAGAACAGGATTCTTGAAAATCCCGTGCTTTCCTTCCGCAAAAGGCCCCCACGCCTCTGGCACAACGCCGTAATTCTTCATATTTTCAAGCGCACCAGGCTGCTGGAAGAACGGATGAAGCTCCACCTGATTCACCGCCGGAATCACGTCAAAGTTTTCGCAAAGGTCAGCGAGCCGGTCAGGATACATATTGCTTACGCCGACAGCCCGGATTTTTCCTTCCTTGTACAATTCAATCATCGCGCGGTAAGAGCCGTAATAGTCGCCAAACGGCTGGTGAAAAAGATAAAGGTCGATGTATTCAAGCCCCAGTTTTTTGAGCGAAAGGGCAAACGCCTTTTTCGCATTCTCGTAGCCAAAATCCTGAACCCAAAGTTTCGTGGTAACAAAAAGCTCCTCGCGCTTCACAATTCCGTCAGAAATCGCGCGCGCAATCGCATGTCCAACCGATTCCTCGTTCTGATAAGCCGCCGCCGTGTCAATCAAACGGTAGTCAGCGCAAATCGCGTCATAAACCGCCTGTTCCGTAACATTCCCGTCCGGCACCTGAAACACGCCGAACCCAATCTGCGGCATCTTAACGCCGTTATTTAATTTAATGTAATTCATATTTTTCTCCTAGTTTGAATTTCTTCTATTCTATTTGGGCGTTCCGGTCGCTCTGGTTTCGATAAACTCAACCGCCGCGACCGTCGGGCTTTCCAGGGCTACGGCTTTCGCCTCCGACCAAACGCAAGCGTTTGTTTTCGCGCATTTTATGCGCTCACCCTTCCAATCCCTAACGCGATAAATATACTTCTTCGCAAAAAAAAACGACCATTCAGCATTTTAGTCTGCATCCATTTTTAGCTGACATTTTTTGTCTTTGCCATATTCATTTCTCATTGCCGAGTTTGAACC
>CAVKXR010000207.1:0-4455 GCA_963660275.1 Oscillospiraceae bacterium | reverse complement strand
TTCTACCTCGATTCGCTTTTCCCGACACCGCGGCACGCCGGTTGGCAATATATCGAGCGCATTTCCGCCGACGGCAACCGTCTCGAATTCGTGATGAACAAGGCGAACCGCAATCCGCTGGTCCTTCTCAACCTTCTTTCCGAGACTTCGATTCTTCCCAAAAAGGTTTTCCAGCCGCTGGTCGAAGCCTCCAAGAAAAACGGGCGCTACAATTACGCAAACGTCCTCGCCTTCAAGAACGATACTTCACCGGTCGTCTCCGGGCCTTACAACCTCGAAGCCTACTACCCGGATAAAATAGTCCTCAAGAGGGTCGAAAACTACTGGGGAAACGCCAAGCACGGCGGAAAGTCTCCCGCTCCGCTTTACGTCATCCATTCCCTCTACACGAGCAACAACCTTTTCAACAATGCGATGACCAAGGGGGAACTCGACGTTTCCTCCATCTTCATGCCACGAATCTGGGAAAAGAAGCGAGACGATATCCGCGCCTGGAGCCTTAAGGAACCCTACCATTTCCCAGGTTCCATCCCGACGCTTTTCATCGCGACAACCACGACGCCGTTTACCGATGTCGCTTTCCGCCGCGCACTCGCCCATGCGATAAACTTTGAAAAAATCAAGGCGGTAGCCGTATCCAATTATACGGCATCCGTCGAGCCGGGATTCATCCTTCCCTTTGGGCAGGAAGCCCGCTACTTCAACGAAGAAGACGCCAAGGCATACGGGTATTCCTATGATCTCGAACGCGCGAGAAAAATCCTCGAAGACGCCGGCTATTCCTGGGACACGCAAGGCCAGCTTCTGAACAAGGATGGTCGCCCCGTCCGGCCTCTGACTCTCGAATGCCCGCAAGGATGGACAGACTGGGAAGACGTCATCAAGGTCGTCGCCGAATCCTTTAAGCAAATCGGAATATCCACCAACCAGCGGTTTGTCGATTACGGCGAATGGGAAAAGGATTTGCGCTACGGAAAGTTCGACCTGGCAATGAAAACGCAAACAGCCGACCTTTCCGCGGCAACCCCGTGGACGCGCTTTGACCAGGTAATGAACAGCAAGAGCGCAAAACCCGTCGGCGAAGAAGCCTTTTCGAACCAAGGGCGTTTCAGCGATCCGCAGACTGACAGCCTACTTGAACTGATTCCTTCCCTTACCGATTCCCTCGAACTGCAAAAAGCCTACCGCTCCTTAAACCGAATCTTCGTGGAAAAGATTCCCGTACTTCCTCTGATGTACCGTCCGACCCAATACTACCAGTTTTCGACAAAGCATTGGACGAATTTTCCCACCGAGGAAAATCCCTACGCCCCGCCGCAAAATCTGATTATCGGAGCGGGAGTCAAGGCCCTCTGGGAAATCAAGCCGGTCAAAGCTCCATAATGTCTAGAAAAAGTCCGTTCCAAAGCGGGCTTTTTTATTTAGATTGTATCCACTGAAATGGAGATTTCGTTATGAAAAGAGCGCGTTTTATCTTGCCGAATGCCTTCACCAGCATGAATTTTTTGCTCGGCGTATTTTCCGTCTGCTGGTCAGCCGGCATGTTTAACGGATACTCCACCCTGGATCCATTCCGCATGGCCGCTTACTTTGTCATCCTTTCGGTCCTTTGCGATAAGCTCGACGGATTTGCGGCGCGCCTCGTGAATGCGAGTTCCGAGTTTGGTGCCCAGTTCGACAGTCTCGGAGATCTGGTGGGTTTCGGGCTTGCTCCCGCGTTCTGCCTTTTTTTCAGCTACAAGGCAAACGTTCCCGATTGGCTCGGGCAAAACCTCGCTCTCGTCATCGTCGCCTTCGCCATCTACGTTCTTTGCGCCGCGATGCGCCTTGCCAAATACAATGCGATGGACAGCGACGCCTATAAGCACTATTTTTCGGGACTACCCAGCACCTTTGCCGGTGCCATCAACGTCATCCTGCTAACCTATGCGACGCAGCACGAAATTTTTACCGCCGGCAATACGAACCTGCTCTTCATCCCGGTCATCGTCATGCTGCTCACCGGCCTGATGATGGTCAGCCCCTGCTTCCTTCCGAAGCTCCAGCCACGGCAGAACAAAATCATCAACGGAATCCAGATTGTACTTGTACTAGTCGTGTATCTCTGCGGATTCCTCTTCATCTCGCCGAAATTTTCCTTTATCCCGGGCTTTCTGCTGATTCTCTGCGCGCTCTATATCGTCGGAGGATTCGCGATGGGATTTGCCAACCGCAGCCAGATCCTCGCAGAAGCGGCAAGCGTCAAGGAAAACGAAAACTAGCCAAAGTCCCGCAAAAAACGCGCAAGAGGCTCCGCATTCCGGATAGACAGAATTTCGGGAGCTTCGCGCGAAAGCTCGACCGTCACGCATTCCATGTTTCGTTCGGCGGCAAAGGTTCCAAAGCTTCCCGGAGTCGCATAGCCGGCGCCGCATTTCCAGGGAAGCCCAAAGACACGCTCCAACTCGACGCAAAGTTCCGAGCGTTTATCGGAATCGATCCAGCCTAGGGGAGAGTGCAGCGCCACCGCTTTCCGCACCCCCAACCTTTGAATCAGGTCCATCAGCGCACGGACTTCCGGCTCGCTCGCCGGGGATTCCCCCGTCGAAAGTTCCGTTACCCGAGGCGCTTCCAAAACAGGACGCGAAAATGTCTTTCCGCGCTTCCAGTCCGCCGTCGGGAAATTCCTGTTTAAATCGACTCCGTGCGCATTCCCTCGCGTTCCCCGCAAGATTCCGTCCGGATTTAACGCCAAGACGCAAGCGATATGCAAAGGGGCTTCCCAAAGCATCCGCAAGGCTCGGGAAAGCAGGAACGTCGTTTCGGGTTCTTCGCCATGTATCGCGGCAAAAACCAAGAGGCGTGTTTCTTTCCGGGAAGGCACGTAGCAAAGCGGAACTCCATCTGCGGAGCGTCCGAATTCTTTCCGTTCGAACGGGAAAATTCCTTGGTCTGCGGCATCCCGAAATTCCGAAACGCTCACCGGGATTTCCCCCAAAAATAAGGAAATACATAATCGCGCATCAGCTCGTCAAAATGTTCCAGAACGACTTCTTTCAGTTCCATTTCGGAGCGTTCGTAAATGTTCCGCAGTGTTTCGGGATCGAAGAGAGCTTCCTGTTCGGCGGCTGACGCCCGGTGGGAAATGTGCCAGCGTTCCGGTCGGATCTTTCCGCATCCCGGCACAAAGACCCGCTCAAAACCGAAGGACTTTCCCGCCTGTATCTGTTCCGAAAGCCAACGGTGAAAAGGCGCAAACATTCCGGAGCACTCCTCTTCGGTCAGTTCGACTTCATAGCCTTCCGGCACGCTGTTTCCATCGACCACATCGAGTTCCGTGCCAAAGTGATGCCGCGACGCTCCGGGAAGCGCCGACCAGAGGAGAATGGCGCGCATCCGTTCCGAATCGTCTTCCGGAATTTTTTGAAACGGGATTCCGTCTGCGTCTAGCAGTTTTAATTTGCCGGTCGCTTTGCGGTTCCAGATGGAAAGCTGTCTGTCAAAGGATCGGAAAGCGCTTTCCACGCGGATATCGAAGCCCGCTTTTTTGGCACTTTCGGATAATTTCAAAAAAGTTTCCAAGACGGAATTTTGTACAAAGTAATCCGTGCCGGGAATCAGGACTAAATCTTTTTTTTCAAGCCCATAAGGGGATAGGGATTTCATTCAGGAAGCGTACCTCCCATTTTTAGGACCAGCGCACGCAAAGCCGCATTTTTTGAAGAGTGCGACAAGCGTTTAGTTTTTTTACATATAAATTCACCGCAAGAAAACAGGTGCGTACAGGCAATCGCCAGGGCATCCGTCGCATCGAGCTTTACATTTTCCTTTTCGATTTCAAGTCGAGCCGTCACCATGTAGGCGACTTTTTCTTTCGAAGCGGCGCCATCCCCCGTAACCACTTGCTTGACCGAACGCGGACTGTATTCAAAAAATTCCATACCGCGGCGATGGCACATGACGAGAATCGCTCCGCGAACATGCCCCAAAATCATGGCACTGTGGACATTTTTCGCAAAGAAAGCGCTTTCCATGCTAAAAACGGCGGGCTTGTAAAGCTCCACCAGACTTTCCAAATCGCAGACAATCTTCACTAGGCGATCTTCAAAGGCATCTTTTCTTGAAGCGGAAACCGTTCCATATTCGAGGACGCGAATCGGACCTTTTTCATCCTTTTCCAAAAAAGCGTAGCCCGTCGTATAGGAGCCCGGATCTATCCCGAGAATAATCATGGCATAGAATTTAAAAAGAATTGGGATTTTGGAAAATGGGACACGCTTTGAGGGACAAGGAACACGGTAAGAGAGATTAGTGGTTAGTTATTAGTGGAGAGTTAATAGATATCAGGAATCAGAAATCAGGATTCAGGAAACAGTTGCTTGGTGGAAAACGGGACACGGTAAGAGGGGCGTCTGAGCGGGCTTTTTCCTTTTGCCGAAAGGCTTTTAACGCTTGCCCGTCTAGGCTTTTATCGCG
>CAVKXR010000206.1:0-4461 GCA_963660275.1 Oscillospiraceae bacterium | reverse complement strand
GGAATATACAAAGCCATCATACGATGGTAAATCATACGACGGTAAATAATTTCGATACATGAATGATGAATCTTTAGAGAAATCGGCGCAAATGCTAGACAAATTCGATTTTGCCGAATCAACCTCATAGAAATAGTTCAAATTTTCGGCCATCCAAACCTGCGTTCCAATTTTCACGGTTTTATATTTTTGCCCATCCCTGGAATCAACCAAGTAACCTGTTTCTATTTCATTTTCATCGCTCATCCTCAAAAATACAGACAGAATCAATGCTAGGAAACAGAAGGAAAGAATACAGTATTTCATCATTTTTTTCCAAAACTTATTAAGCTACCCAAAACAACAAGAAAAAAAAAAGCTTTGTCAATAGATTTCATTTTCCCTTAAAAATTTTCCAAAAGCCCCTGCAAAGTCCGCTTTCCAAAAATCTTTTTCCGAAAATTTCTATCTTTGGGGAAAAATTTCATGTCTGGAATCAAAGGAACGCGAATGAACTCTATCGTGAGCCTGAACGGCGACTGGGATATTCTGTTCGACACAGAAGACACGGGCATCATCAACCGCTGGTATGCAACGTATCCGAGCGGTACGCAAAAAATCCAGGTGCCAAGCGTCTGGGAAAAGTTTTTCGACAAGATGTCGCTTTCGCAGGACGCCGCCTACTACTTCAAGCACTTCACCGTCGATGAAAAGCAGATTACGAAGCGCATCTTTCTCCGTTTCGAACGCATTTCCATGCATGCCACCTTCTGGCTGAACGGCAAGTATCTCGGTTCGCACTTCGGCGCCTATACACCGTGCGTTCTCGATCTGTCCAAGGCCATCAAGCCGGGCGAAGACAATGTTCTCTGCGTACGCGTCGCAAACATGGGTTCGGTGAACAGCCGGATAGACCTCGGGCGCGAAAGCAAGGAAGGCGCCGACGACCGCTTCGTGCGTCCGTCCGAAATGCCGGTCGGGCTGCCGTGGTCGGAATATCCGTTTGGCGGAATCTACGGGAACGTCGATCTGATCCTCGGCGGGGCGGCTTTCATTACGGATGTCCAGCTCGAACCGGACATGGACGAAGATCGCGTCGCACTCGACGTCTCGTTCAACAACCCGCGCGGCTTCTCGACAAGGCTCCGCATCCTGATGAAGAACCCGCAGGGCCTCGTGAGCGAGATGGTAAAGGAGCTGAAGCTCGAAAAGGAAAACGCTTCGAGCCGCTTCATCCTCAAGCTCAAGGACGGCAAGAAGAACAAGGAAACGTGGTCCCCGAACGCACCAAGCCTTTACACGATAGAAGTCCAGCTCGAAGGAAAGGCGAAGGGCAAGAATACCGTCGAGCATTCCTTCTCCGTAGTGAAATCGTTCGGCTTCCGCAAGTTCGACAGTATCAAGGGCGACTTCTACCTGAACGATTCCATCATCAAGATCCAGGGCGTGACTTATTCTCAACATTCGAGCGAAGGCGGTCTCTGGACATCCGACAAGGCGAAGCTCCGAAAGGATCTCGAAGCGGTCAAGAAGGCGGAGTTCAATACGATACGCTCGAACGGCGCGCCTCTCACGAATGCGGCTCTCGACATCTGCGACGAACTGGGACTCCTCGTCTTCCAGGAATTCCCCATCCACACGATGCGTTCCACTCCCCGCGGTCTCGACGAAGTGTACAAGCTCATCGAGGAAATCGTGATGGAACAGAAGCACCATCCGAGCATCGTCGCCTGGATCCTCGGCTCGGAAAACGGTCCGCTTGTCCTCGAAAACGGGAACAAGCTCCTGAACGCGGTCGATAATTATGACAAGTGCCGCCCGATCATCAGCAACCTGAACTGCGTCTATCTGTCGAACGAGGAAGAATTCCACAAGGATACCGGCAAGCTGATGGGCGTGACGAACGAGAAAATTCTCCTGTATTCCTCGCACCGGATACACTTGCGCATGAGCCCGAACGCCGCGCTCACGGACTTCCTCGCCCACTACTGCGACAAGGACATGTCCGACGAAGTGGTCGTTCCCGATACGACGCTCGGCGATTCAAGCTTCCAGGACGAATACGAAAACTTCGTAAACGATACCGACGGAAAGATTCTCGTCACGCTGAAAAACCACACGCTGTTCCCGAATTCCGCAACGGACATCAAGGGACCGCGCAGCCAAAAGAACAACAAGGCTGTCAAGCAGCTATTCAAGCAGGCCGAAGCCTTTGCGGCGAACAAGAACCTTTCCATCTGGAAGAACTTTGCGGAGTTCAATGCCGATGCCCGGAGGCTCGCGCTCCAGAGCAAGCTCACCCAAATTAACGCTGTCCAGAGCAACCCGCTCGTTTCCGGATTCATGCTCGACCAGTGGGCGGATTTCGGCACGGACTTCTGTGGCATCGTCGATGAGAACCGGAAATCGAAAGGCCTCGAAGCGTTCCTCAAAAACGCGACCGCTCCGACGCGCCTGCTCGTGACGGGATTCGAACCGGTCTGTGCGCCGCAGACGGAAATATCCTTCCAGCTTGCGCTCCTGAACCAGGCGAGACTCGAAGACATCGAAATCGGAATTTCCATCGTCGATAAGAACGACAAGACCGTTTCGAGCGACACGCACAAGGCCAAGGGACAGACAAGCCTCACGCCGCTCGGAACATACACGGTCGTCACGCCCAAGGCGCCGGGCGATTACAGGCTGGTCCTTTCGCTCTCCGCTCTAGGTTCCGTCGTCAGCACGACGTCGGAAAACATGCTTGTCCTCGAAGATGCGGATGTCAAGTCTGCGATGTCCGAAGTCTGCTTTCTCGACAACAATGCGGAAACCACCGCAGACGCAATGGCAGCCCTCGCCGGCAAGGAAAAGATTATCTTCACCGCAAACCTCAGTTCGTGGAACAACGACGTTCTGTCAAAGATTGTCGAACTGACGCGTGACGGCGGCAAGATGCTCTTTCTCTCGGACCTGAACCGCGAAGACATCGAATCATTCAATTCGAGCCATTACTTTACGCAGACGATCGATGCGCATTTCTCGACCGGCGCAAACGGTCTGTCCGTTCACTATCTCGTAAACGGTTCCGAACTCCTCTCGGAATTTGCCGGTCACCAGATTCTCGACGAGCTTTCCTCTTCCGTCATCCCGAGCATTTCGCTGAACGAGCTTCCCGACGCGACAGTCCTCGCTCGTTCTGTGACAATCTCCGGTGGAGAAATCAGGACCGGCGTCGATCTGCAGATTATCCCGTTCGGCAAGGGAAAAATCGTTTTCAACCAGCTGAACCTCTTCGAAGGCCTCGAAACGAACCCGCTCGCCGACCGCGTGTTCACGAAGCTCGTGAAGATGCTCACCAAAAAGTAATCCATCCTAGTCGATTTTAAAAGCCCGGAACGGTTCCGGGCTTTTTCGTTTGCAGACAAATCTACTCCGTCCACTTCAGCGGGGAAAGCTTTTCACCGAAAGGCTTCGGATCGGGCAAGTCGTAAAAGCAAGTTACTCGTTTGGATTTATATTTCCTAGCCCCCAGTACATCATACCAACCCGAGGCGCAATGCCACGAATCCGATTCGTAATAAAGATAGGATTTATAAAATTTTTTACCATAATCAAAATCACGCAGATGGACCACCTCATGATAGACGCCGAAATCGTCACGAACCACAAAGGCGTTGAAATAATCAGGGTCAGCAACCATCGGAGCCGCTCCTCCGGGAGCGTACAAGCCTAAGCGAAAGCAATTCCGCAGAACCATCTCCTTTTCGAGCCTAGAATACCGGATAGTCCGATTTATCCCAATATCCAGAAAAAAGGTAAGGTTTGGAAGAGGCAGAATCTTGTCACACTGGAAAGTTTTCTCGGAACCGTCCATACGGAAACTTTCCACCTTCGTCCATCCTTCGGGGCAGCTATCTACGGACTGAACCCTAGCCTCCTCTCCGCTTGAACCAAACCAAAAATGGTTGTATTTCGGCGAATACTTTTTCAAGGAATACTTGATGGACGCTTGAAAACCCAGTCCCGGGAGCAAGCTGTCGGGATAGAACTCCGGCTTAATATCCTCGCAACTTGTCGAAGGCGTCACCATCAAGACATACATCCGCCCCGTCCGGGAATCCACCCAGACTTCGCTTGGCGGACGGTCAGACATCAAGGCAAACGCTACCGAACAAGCGGCAAGCAACCAAACGATAAAAGACTTCATCGGTTTTCCTCCTGATTTTTGATTTCCTTCCAAAAATCCCGTTCCACTCTTTGAAGTTCCTCGATAATATCGCCTTTTCCCCAAAGTTTCAAGTTTCCGTTCGGTGTGACAACAAATGTTTCGAGACTGTCTAGCTTCTTATTAATTTTAGTAAGCTTTCGGGTAAAGGAATTCAACAAATCCTTTGAAAGATGCGGCAAGCCCTGCACCCGGCGACGCTCGTTTTCGTTCTCGATCATTTGACGAAGCGTTATGGCGAACTGGTGAGCGAGTTCGTGACGCATCACGTTTTCCCG
>CAVKXR010000205.1:0-4485 GCA_963660275.1 Oscillospiraceae bacterium | reverse complement strand
TCTCCGGTCCTTGCGGATTATCGTACGGCGATTTTGCAAGTCTTCGACCAAAACGAAAAAGGAAGCCGGGACGGAGTTCATCTGCCGTTTGTCCTTGTGGATTCCGCTTCCGGGGAATCGCTCGTCGGTGACGCTCTGGAACATTTGTTCGCCATCAAAAAAAGTAAATCGCTATCCCGTTCCGATTTTTTTGCCCTTGTCCGCAATCCTGTTGTCCAGGCGGCGCGGGGAATCGATCCTTCCGAAATTTCTGATTGGGAAGGCTGGGTCAGCGGCATGAACATCTACCGCGATCATTCGGCTGCGTCCAATGAAAAGGAAGATTGGCTGTGCGGTGTTCGGCGTTTGCTTTTGTCTCGCTTGACAGATTCTGTCGTAGGCGAATACATGCCTTATTCCGATATGGCTTCTTCAAGCGATCGTTCGCTGAATCGTTTTGTGGATTTGGTAGATGATTTGGAATGGCTCCGCCAAAAGGGAACTTTTATTTTTAAAGAGGAAATCTCGGAAATTCGGGAATTTTTCAATCGCTGGCTTTTGCTAAACGATGCGCCTGCCGGGCTTGGCGGTGAATCGATTGTATTCGCTTCGGTTTTTTCTGCGCTGGAAAACTTGAACTACCAGTTTGCCGCCGGAGCGGAACGGATTTCCTGGGAAATTCTTTCGCAGACGTTGAACGAGGCGGCTAAAACTTCGGAATACAGTTGCGGAAGCCTGTTTGTCGGGGGAATCCCGTTTATGAAGTTCGCCCCGAACCGCACGATTCCGGTTCGGCATCTCTTCTTTTTGGGAGCGAACGCCAAGGATTTTCCGGGAACGAAATCTTACGATTCCCTAGACTTGCGCAAGTCCGTTTCGCGTTGGCCGGGAGACGATTCTTCCGTGGAAAAAAATCGCTACGCGTTCCTTTGCCAGCTGATGAGTACGAGCGAGAGCTTTCACATCAGCTACCAGGGCATGTATTTGCCAAAAGACGAAGAACTTTATCCGTCTTCGGTGGTAAACGATTTGATAGCGGCTTCGAAAAATTCGCTCAGGATTTGCCGATTGACGCTCGACGAGACGCGACCGAATTCGGAACTTTATACGGAACGGGAACGGCGCAATAAGCGGACGCTGGATTTTTTTAGCAAGGAGGAAAACGACAAATGCGTTTCCTTTGCGGAAAATTTAAAATGGTCTTCCGAAAATTCCCAAAAGTTGCCGGAGCGGGTTTCGGCTTTTGAAATGCGGAAATTTTTGGAAGATCCTTTTGAATTTCAAGTGAACCGTGTAGCGACCCTCGATAGGGCGGATGAAGATCCGGAAAAGATTTCCATGGAACCGATTGCCGTAGAAAATCTTGAACGCAGTCTTTTGTTAAAAAATTTGATTGCGCAAAAATTGGGAATTCCGGTGAATGGAAATGAACGCGTGGACAAGGAAACGCTTCGCTTGCAGGGAACGTTGCCGTTTGGCGTTTTCGGCGAGAGAAATTGGGATGATTTGAATGGCCGTGCCGAGGAATTTTGCGCTTTGATTCGTGAAAAGTTTTTGCCGGCGGATTGGAATTTCCGGTCGGAAAAACTGGAAGTCTTGTTGAAGGGATGGACATTTACGGGTTCGGCTAGGATTTTGGCGGAAGAAAAGGATGATCAAAATCGGCTTGTTCTGGTAGAAATGAAAGAGAAAAATTTCAGCGTCGCATCTTTTCTTTCGGGATATGTCTTGGCTTTGGGGTTTCTTGCCGCCAAACGTTGTTCGCAAGTTTCCGTTTGTCTCTTCGCTCCCGATATGAAAACGATTGAAGTTGCGGTGGATGCGGAAGAAGCTGCAAAACGCTTGAATCTTCTTTACGAAAAAATGTATGTGGAAAAATACCGGAAGATCGTTCCACTCTCTTTGTATGGGGACAAGGAAATTAAAACTCCGCGACTTTTAGGTGAAAAATTGAGACAGGCGTGGAAGTATTTTGACGGAAAAAATCTTTTTGATTTGCAGCGGATCCTATCCGATTTTTCGGAAAATAATTTTGAACAGGAATGGAACGAGGCAAAAGAAAATATGCTCGCTTTGATGCCGGAAATCGGCACTTTCATGCAACAGGCGGAAATGGAAAAAACGACAAAGGGTAAAAAGAAGGTTGGCTGAAATGACGAAAAGATTCGATATCCAAAAGTTCAAACTATCCCTTGATTTTTGCATTGAAGCGTCGGCGGGAACCGGGAAAACGTACACGATCCGAAAAATCGTGTCGAAACTCGTGGAATCGGGAATTCCGCTTTCAAAAATTTTACTGGTGACCTACACGGAAAAGGCCGCGGGAGAACTTCGCGATCGCATTCGGCAGGAAATGCTCGAAAACCAGCAGAAATGTTCTGCATTTGAACGGGCGCTTTCCGAGGTAGATAATGCGCCGATTGGAACGATTCATTCTTTTTGCCAAAAGACGCTTCGCGATTTTGCGTATGAAGCGGATGTTCCCTTTGAGATGGGGATGGTCGGGGATGATGCCGTTTCCGATTTGATTAACCGGCTTTTACGCGATGAATGGGCGGTGGAAATTGCGGAAAACAATTTAAACGCAAATACCGTGTGTGCGAAGATGATTTCGACGATCGACGCTTTTTCCGAGGGAATGGAAATCCCAGCCGCCAAATACTGGAAGGTCTTGCAGGATCATTCGGATGAAAAGTACGAAGCCCTTCCGCGTTCAAATGCGAAGACTTCGACGGAATATACCATTTCGAGTTTGATGCAAAACATTCGAAACGGCAAAGTGAACGCAACAAATAGCGGCTCTGTGTTTTTAAAATTCAATTCTCCGGAAGTGGAAAAAGCGGTCCATTATTTTGTGAAGGATGGCGGTCAACTGACAAATGAATCGCAGTTTGTCTTTTCCCATTTGCCAGATGTATTTCAGAGGTTTCAAAAACAAAAACGCGATGATAAATTGCAGTCGTTTGACGATATGATTCACCAGGTGCGCAATGCGGTCGTTTCTTCAGACGGTTCGGAGACGTCGCTTTGCCGCAAATTGCGCAGCGCTTACCGCTATGCCATCATCGATGAATTTCAGGATACGAACCAGGACCAGTGGGATATTTTTAAAACGGTTTTTTTAGAAAGCCCCGAGAATCACATCATTGTCGTCGGCGATCCGAAACAGTCCATCTATTCTTTCCAGGGGGCGGATTTAAGCGTTTATTTTTCGGCGAGGGACGAAATCGCTCAAAGGGGAGACTGTTGCGTTTTGGATACGAACTATCGCTCAACGGATGCGATGGTGAACGCTTGTAATGAAATGTTCTCCGCTTCTTTTTTTGATGGAAATCGCTTGGAATTTGAAAGTTCAAATCCCTGTGGGAAAATCAAGTTCCCGCTTTGGAATGGCGAAAGGTTGAAACCGATTCAGGCTGCGGAGAATGCGAACGCGGAAACATTTGCCAAGTATGCGGTTTCGCGGATTGTTGATTTTGTTTCTATGCAAAACGGAAAAACGGCTTTGCAAATCTTTGACAAGGAAACGGGTGACTATGTCAATCTGAAATTGTCCAACATCGCCGTTTTGGCCAAGAGCCGTTCGGAAATGGAAGACATCGAATCGATGATGACATGGGTGGGCATTCCATTTGTACGTTACAAAGATTCGAACTTGTTCAAAGGCCGAGAATCGGGTCAATGGATTGCGCTGTTTAAAGCGCTAAATGTTCCCGATTTTACGGGGAGAAATCGCGGTGTCTTGAATGCGGTGTTGGTATCGGATTTTTTCCGCATTCCGCTTTCAAAAGTCGAGAACGATGTGTTCGAGAACCCGAATTCGAAAATCGCCTTGCTGTTCGCAAAGTGGCGTTCCTTTGTGGAAAGAAATCGCTTTGCCGAATTGCAGGAAAGCGTTTACGCGGAAACGCAAATCGATCGCTATCTTTGCGACAGTTCCAAGTTGCAGTCCCTGGCAAAGTTCAAACAGGTCGGCGCTTACGCTTTTGATTATCTGATCAATCATCGGGTAACCTTGGAAGAACTTATTAAACATCTAGAAGGTCTTTCCCTTTCGACGGAAAATACGGATGATGAAGATGGCAACTTGGTGTCTCGGGGAAGCGACTTTGACGCGGTGCAGGTGATGACGGTTCATGCGTCCAAGGGATTGCAGTTTCCTGTTGTCGTTTCTGTCGCCGGGTTTAAGGGCCTCAACAAAAGCGCTTCGGGACCTTTTGTGTGCAAAACGGAATCCGGGAAAATGCTTGGCTTGGATAAAAAAGCGAAGAGCGATCGCCAAAAAGAGGAACGGGAAGAATGGCGTAGGTTGTTCTATGTGGATTATACGCGTGCGGAATCGATTCTGCTTTTACCGTTTCCTGAAAAGCCTAAAACAGAATTGGATTTTTTGGTGAAGACGCAGGGGGCGATTTCTGCAGATTACATCGAAAAGGATAACCATTGGACGGTTGAATCGGCGAATGAAAACTGGCATCCTTTGGAATTGAAAAAAAAGGTTGGTGA
>CAVKXR010000204.1:0-4564 GCA_963660275.1 Oscillospiraceae bacterium | reverse complement strand
GTTGTTCTCGGGAGATTCCGGAGATGCCGGTGAATTTAAACTGGTAAAGTTCGGTTCTTTGGGTACTTGTAACGGAACCGTTTCCCTCCCGAATGGAATCGTTCCTTCTCGCTTGAAGGTGCGTCGAATCGCCTCTCATCAATTTACGGTAGAAGGTCTTACACGTCCAACGGTCTATCGGCTTTTCGATATCAACGGAGTCTTGTTAAGGTTTGGAATTTTGAAGGCTGGCGAAAATCTTCAAGTTCCGCAGTCTCCCGCGGTTTTAAAACTGGGCGGGCAAAGTCTGCTGTTGAAATAATCGATATCGGAAAACCGCCTAGTTAAAATTTCCCGCTTTCATCGGTTCCGTCAGGTCGATTTGCAGTTCGCTGGTGTAGGAATCTTCGGTAGCGTTTGTGGTATAGGCGTATTTATCCGGATAGCACATGTTCAGACGCCGTTTCAAGTTGGAAAGCCCAATGCCGCTGCTCACTTTTGTCGAAGCGGTCTGTGGCGAAACGGAATTCTTTACTCGGCATGTTAATTTGTTCTGAACTTCCGAAATGTCGATGGAAATGTAGCAGGGATTGCTCGGATGGACGCCGTATTTCATCGCGTTCTCGATAAGCGGCATCATCAAAAGCGGAGCGATTTTTGCGTCGGGATTTTCCACATGCGTTTTTAGCGAAAAATTCATGTTGGTCCCGAATCTTAATCTTTCCAGTTCGCAGTATTTTGAAAGCACGTCCAGTTCTTGCGAAAGCGGGACTTCCCGTTCCTTTGATTCGTTCAAGATTTGCCGCAAAACCGAAGACAGCTGGATCATCGATTTTTGCGCGAGCTTCGGATCGATATCGACCAGGGCGGTGATGTTGTTCAGCGTATTGAAAAGAAAGTGCGGCGACAGTTGCTGCTTGAGAAAGGCGAGGTCCGCTTGCAGGTAGAAGTTTTCCTGGATGCGTTTCAGGTAAGCGTCGCGGGCGTGGATTCCTCCGAGACGGAACAAGACGTTGAACGCGCAGACGATGATGGTGAGCGTGAGAAAAATCAGCAAGATGATGACGGCGTTTCCGATGGAGGCTTTCCCGAAAAGCGATTCGAAAAGCGGTCCGTTCTTTTCCTGGACCCAATAGACAAAGAAATCCTGGATGACGGACGATTCCAGCATAAAGAGAAAATTGACCAAAACAAAGGCGATAAAGCGTTTCTTGAAGAAGAACCGCGGAACGAAGACCAGCTGGTTCAGGAAAAAGCCCAATAGAAAATTGGATACGGAGACGAATGCGGCGATAATTCTTTTTTGTGAAAAGTTTTCTTCGTCCATCCCGGCGGCTGCAGCGACGTATCCCACGGCGAGAAAGAAGAGGAACATCATGATTCGCAGGAGTGTCGGCGAAACGGAATTTTTCCCGCAAAGCCAATCCGGAATGCGCCCTTTGATGGACGAGTGGACCGCGTTTAAGTTCTCAAAATCGCTTAGGAACAGCTTCTCTTGGCGCATCATGTTTTCCATGCCTCCAATATAGGGATTTTTTCTTGGAAATGACAAAAAAATGACAAAAGGGCGATAAATGGAGACAGAAAGACGATGAATGTTTTGCCAAAACGAAAGCGCTTTCTGACACTTGGAAAAAATCGATGCTTTATATTTCAAGGTGTAGCGAAAAGGTCGCTGCAACAAAAAAGAGGTAACGTCAGATGAATTCCATTTACTTCAAATACTTGAATGACATCTCCAAGTATCCGCTCCTCTCCCGTGAACAGGAAAAAATTTTGATTCAGCTTGCCGCCAAGGGCAACCGTCATGCGCAGGATCTCCTTGTCAAATCCAATTTAAAGTTTGTCGTGAACATCGCGAACCTCTACAAGGGTCAGGGTCTCGATGTGAACGAACTCATCAACGAAGGCAATATGGGCCTTATCGAAGCGGCCCGCCGTTTTGACCCGAACCAGAAAATCAAGTTTATCAGCTACGCGGTCTGGTGGATTCGCCAGAACATCACCCGTGCGATTTCCGAAAAGGCGCGCCTTGTCCGCATCAGCGCGGAAAAGGAACTGGTGCTTCGGCGCTTTAACCGTGCCGCGACGACGACCCGACAGGTCATCGGAGGCCAAATGACGATCGACCCGGAAAGCCTCGAAGGCGAAAGCCGTTACAAGGCGAAGGATATCGAAAAAATTCTGATGATGGGTTCCCACGCGACATCGCTCGATTCTCCGGTTGGCGAAGACGGCGACATGACGCTCGGGGACTGCCTCGCTTCTACCGCCGACGCGACGGATGCGCTTGCGGAAAAGAACGGGGAACAGGCTTCTCTCGAACTTTTGCTGAAGGAAAACCTGACCGACCAGGAACATCGCGTCATCGGGCTTTACTACGGGCTGGATATGGACGCAGACCTGAACCTGAAGGAAATCGGCAAGATGGTCGGGCTTTCGAAGGAACGCGTGCGCCAGGTGAAGGAAAAGGCTCTCGCCAAGCTGCGCGCGACAAAAATCGACCAGGTCCTCGACGCCGCCTAATATTTATAGAAACTCTCTCTCCTTTCGAAAAACCCGGCGAATGCCGGGTTTTTTGCTGTACGCTTCGACGAAAAAGGTTCCGCGTTGGAGCGGAACCTTTGGGCTTTTGGTGAAATCAGTAGCGGTAGAATTCCGGCTTGTAAGGACCTTCGACTTTCACTCCGATGTAATCCGCCTGTTCCTTGCGAAGCGTGGAAAGGTGTACGCCGAGCTTTTCGAGGTGCAGCCGCGCGACCTTTTCGTCGAGAATCATCGGCAGACGATAAACCTTTCCCTTTTCGTAGCGGTAGCCGCTCACCGTGGGTTTGCCGGTTGCGGAAAGCCACAGATCGACCTGTGCAATCGTCTGGTTGGTGAAGCTTGCGCTCATCACGAAACTCGGATGCCCCGTGGCGCAGCCCAGGTTCAAGAGACGTCCTTCGGCGAGGATTAGTACGCTGTGACCGTCGGGGAAGATCCATTCGTCATACTGCGGCTTGATGTTGTTCTTCTTGATGCCGGGAACTTTTGCAAGGCCCGCCATATCGATTTCGTTGTCGAAATGGCCGATGTTTCCAACGATGGCGCGGTTCTTCATCTTGCCCATTTGGGCTGCGGAGATGATTCCCACGTTTCCGGTCGTCGTGACGAAGATATCCGCAAACGATACGACTTCGTCGAGCGTCTTGACTTCGTAGCCTTCCATGGCGGCCTGGAGAGCGCAGATCGGATCGATTTCCGTGACGATGACGCGAGCGCCTTGTCCGCGGAGCGATTGGGCGCAGCCTTTGCCCACGTCTCCGTATCCGCAGACGACGGCGACTTTTCCTGCCATCATCACGTCCGTTGCGCGGTTGAGTCCGTCGATGAGCGAATGGCGGCATCCGTAGAGATTGTCAAACTTTGACTTGGTGACGGAATCGTTTACGTTGATGGCGGCAAACGGCAGACGTCCTTCGCGGGCCATTTCGTAGAGGCGATGAACACCGGTCGTCGTTTCTTCGGAAACGCCCTTGATCTTTGCACGAAGTTTTGTGAAGTGTTTTGGGTCTTTTTTGATTTCCTTGCGGACGACGGAAAGGAACGCTCCCCATTCCTCGGAATCCGTTTCGGGGTTGTAATCGGGAACCTTTCCCGCATCTTCGAATTCCGCTCCGCGGACGATCATCATCGTGGCGTCTCCGCCGTCATCGACTATCATGTCGGGACCTTCGCCGTCGGGCCATACGAGAGCCTTTGCCGTGTTGTCCCAATACTCTTCGAGCGTTTCACCCTTCCAGGCGAATACGGGAGTTCCCTTGGGAGCTTCGACGGAGCCTTTCTTGCCGACGACGATGGCAGCCGCCGCGTTGTCCTGCGTGCTGAAAATGTTGCAGCTCACCCAGCGCACGTCCGCGCCGAGTTCCGTAAGCGTTTCGATGAGAATCGCTGTCTGCACGGTCATGTGGAGGCTTCCCATGATGCGGGCGCCCTTGAGCGGAAACTTTCCTTCGTATTCCTTGCGGAGAGCCATCAGGCCGGGCATTTCCGTTTCGGCGAGGTCCAGCTCCTTGCGACCTTCGACAGCGAGATTTATATCCTTGATTTTGTATTCCATTGAATCCTCATCGGTTTGTTTTATGCGCAAATATAAAAAAATGCATAGAGGTTTGGGCGGCGTCTGCCTGCTGTTCGGAGTTTAATCGGGAGAACTTAGAGCTTAGAGTCGCGGATGTTTAAGTTTTTGGGACAGCGGTATGAGGGACACGGGATGCGGGGACTTGAAGCGAACTGTTTCTGTTACGCAGTCATTCCCTTGCTTGACAAGGGAATCTCTTGTTTGAGATTATCGGGTCAAGCCCGATAATGACATGTTAGCGAGCTTGCCGAGCTAAGCCCGATATTCAGAGCTTAGTCGAAAGAACTTAGAACTGCTGACATTTAAGTTCTCGGGACGAGTTTAGCGGAGCGCGGAATGCGGGAATTTGAAGCAAACTGTTTTTGGTCCGTTGTCATTCCCCGGCTAGACTGGGGCCTACCCGGCCAGGGGCAAGGTAGGGGGACCTTTCCGAGTTGCGAAAGGCCAAGGTTCCCCCTACCT
>CAVKXR010000203.1:0-4575 GCA_963660275.1 Oscillospiraceae bacterium | reverse complement strand
GCTTCGTTCTGCCCGACTGGATCATGTCGAAGCCGCCCGCGTTGCGGTAGGCGTCCATCTTCGCATCGTCGATTTCGATATACTTGCCGTTTTCGAGGCCGGAAGGTCCGCCGAGGAATCCGAACAGGACGGAATCCTTGCTCACGGACTTGATGCCGTCGTAGATGCCCGCGATGACGTTATGTCCGCCCGGAGCCTGTCCGCCGGAAAGCACGACGCCCATGCGGAGAGGCTTGCCCGCCGCAGCCGGAGCCTGTTCGAACTGGACGACCGGAAGTCCGTAAGTCTTCGGGAAAAGTTCCTTGATTTTCGCCTGGTCGCTGACGGATTCGGTCGCGGCTCCCTTGTTGATCTTGACGCTCAGGGCGCCCTTTTGGAGAGAAACGGGGAGTTTCGGCTGGTAAGCCTGGCGAGCCTTGGTCAGCACGGAAATGTTTTCGGACATAGGTACCTCATTTTGGTTTGAAAAATCCACGGCAAATATAAAAATTTGTATCTTCGGAAACATGAATCGAATCAGCCTGTTTGCCCTTTTCTTTTTGGCGGGAACGCTTTTTGCCGATGGGGCGCTCCGCTTTGTGCCCGAACCGTATGAGATGGGCGAAATTTCCCAGGGCGACGTGCGCCACGTGAAGATGGGCGGCGCGAACGTCTCGTCGAAAACCGTGAAAATCGAAAGCGCTCTCTGCCAGGGAATCGGATGCTCGAAATTTAAGTTTACGGAAACCGTCGGCCCGCGCGAACCGTTCAGCGTCGAATTCGATTTTTCCACCGAGACGATGGAAGGGCCTTTTTCGAACGTGGTCGTTTTGGTCGGAACGGACGGCACGCCTTATCCGGCAACGTTCCAGGGCGTCGTCGCGGCTCCGTTTATTTTTAGCGAAAAGATGTTCGACGCAGGATTTTACAAGTCCGGCGAGAAGCGCGAATGGACTTTCTACGTCTGGAACGCCGACAAGAAAACGCGTCCCGATCTGGAACTTTCCCCGGAATGTTCCAAGGAGTTTTCGGTCAAGGTCCTGAATGTTTCGCTGGATGTGGAAAAGTTCGACGCGGTCCGCGAAGGCGGAAAGGTTCCCGGCTTAAAAATCACGCTTCGCACCAAAGGCCTTGTCCGTGATTCGACGGTCCCTCAAAAGAGCCTTTCGAAAATCGTGTCGTTCCAGAGCAAGAAATTCCCCAAGGCGACGCCGGACGTTCTGATAGTCGGCTACTGGAAGGACTAGGCTCCGCCTTTTTTAGAAAATTCCAGTATTTTTCGAAACGTTGTCCACTGAAAGATCGTTTTCGTCAAAACGATTTTTCTAATTTTCACCGGGTTAAAAAAATACGCTTAAAAAGGAAATCATATGTCCAGAAAGTCCAAATTTCTCGTTTTTGTGGGTGCGCCTGTTCTCGCAGGGATATTCGCCTTGGCCGCTTGCGGCGACGACGTGACGAAGGTGACCGAGGTGAAAAATCCGGGGCTTGAAGTTGTGGCGTCCGCGGATTCGCTCGGCAAATGTTCGGCGGAACGCTCTGGCGAAATGAAGTTCGCGGCAAAGGAAAATGCGGTCTATGTCTGCACCGACTCCATCTGGAAAAATGTCTCCGCAGCGGAAAAAGCTTCCTGTTCCGCGGAAACCCTCAAGGACAGCTCGGGCTACAAGATTGTCTGCGGTGGGGACTCGGTCGGAGTGATTCTCAATGGGAAGAACGGCAAGATGGGCGACGACGGCGATGCGGGAACCTCTTGCACTGTCGAACTCCTTTCCGACGGTTCGGCTTACAAGGTTGTTTGCGATGGGGATTCCGTCGGAACGATCCGGGGTGGTCTTTCCGGCGAAGGCTGCACGATTACCGACAACGGCGACGGCACCGTGACGCAGGTCTGCGGGGCGGATTCGGTTAATTTGTACAAGGCTTTCTGCGGCGGAAAGGTTTACGACCCGGATTCGAGCTTCTGCTTCGACGATTCAGTCGTAACGCTCTGCGGCGGAGAAGTTTATTCGGTTGGAAAGGACTTTTGCCAGAATCAAAAGGTTTATAAGAACAAGGCGCTTGCTTGGGTGAACATGAATCCGGATATCGACTACGAAGTGTTTACCGATGCTCGTGACGGACAGGTTTATCGTTCGGTCAAAATTGGCGAACAGACCTGGATGGCGGAAAACCTGAACCTGGAATATGCCGCTGGAAAGGGAAGCACGTGTGCGGATAGTTTGCAAGAAAATTGCGACAAGTTCGGTCGGATTTATCAGTGGTCGTCTGCGATGGATTCGGCTGCCGTATATGGAGAAACGGGCAAAGTTGCGGCTTCTGTCACGGTTCGCGGTATTTGCCCGGAAGGGTGGCACTTGCCGGATACGACGGAATGGGTTCAATTACTTGATTTTGTTGACGGCGATTTGAACAGTGCGAGTGGTGATGAAGAAAGGAGTTCCAGCTCGGTAGCGGGAACGCAGAACTCGAGCTCGAGCGGTTCGTCGGACACCGGCACCTATGATAAAAATGTTGCTAAAGCGTTAGTTTCGATTGTCTATGGTGGCAATGATAAATATGGCTTTGGAGGCGTATTTGCGGGCGTTGAAAATGGTGGTAGTGTTTATTACAACATGTGGAGTCTTTTTCATTCTTCATCGAAAAAAGGAAATGGTTATTCCTATGGGATGATGATGGTTAATGATTTTTCTTTAGGTGTGCTATCTACCTATAATTCTATGAAGTATTCCATCCGCTGCGTCAAGGATGAGGAAGATCGTAGGTAAACAGGAATCAGGATTCAGTAATTAGGAGGCAGGAAGCAGTACTGCGGATCGACCTGCCAAGTTTTTAACCCAACCTTCAAAAAGAGAAATCTCGATGAGAACATTCAAATATTCTTTGCTAGGACTTTCTTCCGCATTGATCTTCTTCGCTTGCGGTGACGACGTGACGAAGGTGACCGAGGTGACGAATTCGGGTCTGGAAGTCGTGGCGTCCGCGGACTCGCTCGGAAAGTGCACCGAAGAAATTTTGGGCGAGATGAAGTTCGCACAAAAAGAAAATGCGGTCTATGTCTGCACCGACTCCAGCTGGAAAAACATTTCCGCAGTTGAAAATGTTGCGTGCTTTGTGGAATCCCTCAAGGACAGCTCGGGCTACAAGATTGTCTGCGGCGGAGACTCGGTCG
This sequence comes from Oscillospiraceae bacterium, assembly GCA_963660275.1. Classification (GTDB taxonomy): domain Bacteria; phylum Fibrobacterota; class Fibrobacteria; order Fibrobacterales; family Fibrobacteraceae; genus Hallerella. The sequence goes on along the minus strand of CAVKXR010000203.1, from coordinate 1,424 downwards.
GCGTGGTTCTCAATGGGAAGAACGGCAAGAAGGGCGAAGCTGGAGCGGAAGGAAAGTCCTGCACGGTTGAACTCCTTTCCGACAATTCGGCTTACAAGGTTGTTTGCGATGGGGATTCCGTCGGAACGATCCGGGACGGCCTGGCTGGAGAAGGTTGCACGATTACCGACAACGGCGACGGCAGTGTAATGCAGGGCTGCGGCTCGGATACGGTTAATTTGTACAAGGCGTTCTGCGGAGGGAATGTTTATGACCCGGATTCGAGCTTCTGTTTTGACGATTCAGTCGTAACGCTCTGCGGCGGGAAATCGTATGACCTGTCGGTAAGTTTCTGCTATGGGGATTCGGTCGTTGCACTCTGCAGCGGAAAAACTTATGCCCCGTCCAGCCAAGAATGTTTTGAGAATAAACTTTTTGAAACGATTACCGATGTGCGAGATGGGCAGAAATACCGAATCGTTACGATCGGCGACCAGACCTGGATGGCGCAGAATCTGAATTACGCCTATATGCCGGATACATCGAGCTTTTGTTATGACAACGATTCGGCAAACTGCAAAAAATACGGTCGTCTTTACACGTGGTCCGCGGCGATGGATTCAGCAGCGAGATTTAGCGATAACGGCAAGGACTGCGGCTATGGCAAGAAATGTTCCCCGGCGGATACCGTCCGCGGAGCTTGCCCGGTTGGCTGGCATCTGCCTGAATGGATGGAGTGGTCTAATCTAGTGAACTTTATCGCAGAAAAAACAGGCGATTACGATTCCATACCCAATGCATTAACATCGACAAGCGGTTGGGATGACGACTTATTTGGTGAATCGTGCAATGGCTCTGATACATTCGGTTTCGGGGTTTTTCCGGCTGGTTGGCGCAAATTAAATGGAGAAGATTATGAGCTTGTTCGTTCCTATGGGGGCTTCTGGCTTTTTAATAAGATAGACGATAGTGTCGTAAGTGTTCCCATTTTTAGTTGTGGGACTCTCTCTCATTATTCATGGTTTAAAAACACCTCCGCGATTTCTGTCCGCTGTGTCAAGGACTAAAAACTCCCATTTCAAGGAATTTGCGAAATCGACTTGCAAATTGGAGACTTTTTAGTTAAATTTGAACCGCTCGCACGAGTGGCGGGCTGTAGCTCAGTCTGGTAGAGCGCTTGAATGGGGTTCAAGAGGTCGTTGGTTCGAATCCAATCAGCCCGATAAAAGGCTTCCGTTTCTCGGAGGCCTTTTTTTATGGGTATGCTCGAAAAAACTCTCTTAAGTAATCAGCGTGAAAATTCCGCAAAATGCAGAAAATTTTCAAGAATTTTGCGAACAAATCAGGGATGAAGAATCCGCTTCTTTTTTTCCGGTGTAATCGTTTTTAGCAGCGGGATCAGCTTTTCTAAAAGTTCCTTGTCTTCGACGTCGACGATATAATGT
>CAVKXR010000202.1:0-4585 GCA_963660275.1 Oscillospiraceae bacterium | reverse complement strand
GAGCATGAAGTTCATCAAAGCGCATCACGGGAACAGGCGCGAAGTTTCGATTTACGGGCAGGAATACACCGGTACGACATACAAGCTCGCCAAAATGAACCTAGCCATCCGAGGCATTTCCGGGAACCTCGGCGACAAGCCCGCAGACACATTCGCCGAAGACCAGCACAAGGATCTGAAGGCGGACTTCATCATGGCAAATCCGCCGTTCAACCAAAAAGCGTGGCGCACCGAAAACGAACTTTTAAACGATCCCCGGTGGAAAGGCTATACCGTTCCGCCCACAGGCAACGCCAACTACGGCTGGATTCTGAACATTCTCTCGAAACTCTCCGAAAACGGCGTCGCAGGATTTCTCCTCAGCAACGGAGCGCTTTCTGGCGAAGGCGACGAGCAGAAAATCCGACAGGAGCTTTTGCAAAACGACAAGGTGGAAGCGATTCTCATCCTGCCGCGCAACATGTTCTATTCCACGGACATAAGCGTCACGCTCTGGATTCTGAACAATAACAAGACAGCCCGCGAAGTCAAGGTCGGCGCAACCCTCCGCAAGTATCGCAACCGAAAAGGCGAAGTCCTGTTCATGGATCTGCGGCAAATGGGCGAACCGTTCGAGAAAAAGTACACGCAATTCAGTTCCGCGGACATCGCAAAAATCGCCGGCACCTATCACGAGTGGCAGCAGAGAAAAATCGAAGACGTCCCCGAATATTTCGCCACGGCAACGCTCGAAGACATCGAGGCGAAAAACTGGTCGCTCGTACCGAGCAAGTACATCGAATTCAGGAACCGCGACGAACAGGTAAACTTCGACGAAAAAATGCGCGAACTTCAAACGCAAATGCGCGAGCTGCTGAAACGGCAAAAGGAGGGCGAAAAAGAAATCGCGAACGTCTTCAAAAATTTGGGATACGAATTGTAAAATTTCAAAAAAAATAGACTCGGCGTACCTTTTATCTGCTCAAATGTGTATATTTTAAAATAGGCTATAGGAGGAACGATGCCCGAAAACGAAAGCAAGATTGTCATTTACCAGACCGCGGACGGGGAAACCGCCATCGACGTAAAGATGGAAAACGACACGGTTTGGCTATCACAAAGCCAAATGGCGGAACTATTCCAAAAAGATCGCACCGTCATTGGCCGCCACATCAAGAATATTTTTGAAGAAGGCGAACTAGAACGGACAATGGTATGTGCAAATTTTGCACACACCACTCGGCACGGCGCAATCAACGGAAAGACACAAGTCCAAAATCAAGTCTTGTACAATCTCGACGTCATCATTTCCGTCGGCTATCGCGTGAAAAGCGTCCGCGGAACGCAATTCCGCATCTGGGCAAACAAAATTCTCAAAGATTACCTGGTAAAAGGCTATGCGATAAACAGCCAGGTCGCGGCGCAGAAGTACGAAGAACTCTGCAAACTGGTCGCTTTGGTCGGAAGGACCGCCAAAACCCAGGAACAGATTTCCGGCGACGAAGCAAAATCCCTTGTCGCGGTGGTTTCGGATTACGCCCGCGCCCTCGACACCCTGGACGATTATGATTACCAGCGATTGGCGGTGAAAAAAGTAACGAGACGCACAAAATTCCGCGCCACCTACGAAAATGCCATGGAAGCGATTCTCGCCATCAAGGAAAAATTCGGCGAAAGCGAGCTGTTCGCCCACGAAAAGGACGAGTCCTTCAAAAGTTCCATCGGGCAAATCTACCAGACATTCGACGGAGAAGAACTCTACCCGTCCGTCGAAGAAAAGGCGGCGATGCTCCTTTACCTCGTCATCAAGAACCATTCCTTCAGCGACGGAAACAAGCGGATCGCTGCGACGCTCTTCCTGTGGTTCATGGAAAACAACGGAATTCTCTACAACCCAAACGGTTCCAAGCGCATCGCCGACAACACGCTCGTCGCCATTACACTTATGATCGCCGAAAGCCGCCCACAGGAAAAGGACATGATGGTAAAAGTCGTGGTGAACCTCATCAACAAGGACAACTGATTCGCCGCGAAACAAAACCGGAAGCAGCCATTGACCGACCGAAACGGATAATCTATTTTAGACCGCAAAGGCAGCGGGTATGGCAAACTTCGAAAACCAAAACATCGAATACAAGGAATCTTGGCGAGACGAATACATCCGGTGGATTTGCGGCTTCGCCAATGCGCAAGGCGGAAAAATTTTCGTCGGAGTAAACGACCGCGGGCATGTCGTCGGCCTCTCGAACGCGAAAAAGCTGATGGAGGATATTCCCAACAAAATCCGGGACACTCTCGGTCTGGTCGCCGACGTAAACCTGCTTTCCGACGGCGGCAAGGAATATATCCAAATTACCGTTTCGTCCAGCTCCTACCCGGTGAACTATAAAGGCGAATACCACTATCGTTCGGGAAGCACGAAACAACTTTTGCAGGGAATCGCGCTCACCCAGTTCCTGCTGAACAAGACCGGCTCAAAGTGGGACGGAATTCCCGTCGACGACGTTTCGTTCCAAGATCTCGACAAGGAAAGCTTCGACATCTTTCGCCGCGAAGCCAAAAAATCCGGACGCATGACCGCCCAGGATTTGGCGATGACCGACGAGGAACTTCTCGACAGCCTGAACCTGACCAAAGACGGAAAATTGACAAGAGCCGCCGTTCTGCTGTTCCACCGCAAACTTGAAAAATGGTTTGGCGGAGCCTATGCCAAAGTAGGCTTTTTCGGCGACGGCCCCGATTTGCAATACCAGGACGAAATCTACGGTTCCCTGTTCATCCAGGCGGACCGGATTGTCGAATTAATTTATCTGAAATACTTCAAGGCGAAAATCAGCTACGACGACCTGATTCGCGTCGAACGCTACCCGTTCCCAAAAGACGCAATGCGCGAAGCCGTTTACAACGCCCTGATGCATTCGAACTACGCATCCGGAGTTCCCATCCAGATTCGAATCCACGAAAACGAAGTCCTCATCAGCAACGATTGCGTGTTCCCGGCGAACTGGACCGCCGAAACCCTAATGACCCGCCACCGATCCGAACAATACAACCCGAAAATCGCGAACGCCTTTTTCCGGGCGGGCGACGTGGAAGCCTGGGGGCGCGGAATCGAGAACATGTGCAAGCTCTGCCACGATTACGGCGTCCGAACCGAATACACCGTCCATCCCGGCGACGTGATGCTCGCTTTTTTTACTGACGACACGCCCCAAGCCACGGCGCAGGATTCACAGAAAAGTTCACAGAAAATCTTGGAACTCATCACAAACAATCCCCAGGTGACCACGCAAGAAATGGCATCAACCCTAGGAATTTCAAGAAGAGCAGTCGCCAAACAATTGGTGAAATTAAAACACCATGATGTTGTAAAAAGGATAGGCCCCGACAAGGGCGGCCATTGGGTCGTTTTAAAAAATGGACGCAAATAACATGAAACGCCTCGGCGACTACATCCGCCCCGTGGATGTGCGGAACAGGGATTTGAAGGTGACGAAATTGGTCGGTTTAACAATTGACAAAACATTTATTCCGTCTGTCGCAAATACTATTGGTACTGATTTATCGAATTATAAGATTATTTCTGAAAATCAATTTGCATGCAGCTTAATGCAGGTAAGTCGCGATGGAAAAATCCCTATCGCCATATTCAAGGGTGAACCTTGCATTATGTCCCCAGCATATCCAATGTTTGAAATCACAAAGACGGAACTATTACTTCCTGAATATTTGATGATGTGGTTCTCTCGTTCGGAATTTGATCGAGAAGCAAGTTTCTACGCTGTAGGCGGAGTCCGCGGAAGTTTAGAATGGGGCGATTTCTGCAACATGCAAATTCCCGTCCCGCCAATCGAGCACCAGCGCGAAGCCGTCGCCGAATACAACGCCATCGGCAACCGCATCGCTCAAAACAAACGGCTCATTGCCACGCTCGAGGAAACCGCCCGAGCCATCTACCGCCGCACATTCGTCGAAGGCATCGACCCCAACAACCTACCCGCAGGCTGGCGAATGGGGACTATCGGCGAGTTTTGTGAAAAAATGACATCAGGCGGAACCCCCAGTCGAACAAATAACGACTACTGGAACCCTAAAGACTATCCATGGTTAAAAACAGGCGAAGTCCAAAACAATGTCATTTTTGAAACCGAAGAATATATCAGCGAAGCCGGCTTAAAGAATAGTTCTGCAAAATTGATCCCTGCAGGCGCTGTTGTCATGGCGATGTACGGCGGCGGAACCGTTTCCGAAGTCGCGTATTTGAAATGCGACGTAACGACAAATCAAGCCTGTTGCAATATGATTTGCAAAAATGATGCAGACGCTTGTTATTTGTATTTCCATCTACGATACCATCAAGAAGAATTTAAGCGTCTCGCAACAGGCGGAGCACAAGAAAATCTCAATCAAGATGTCATTTCCAGACAGCCAATTTTGATTATTGATGATGAATTCGTTAAACAACCGTTCTCTGCCATAATGCAAAAATTAGCGTGTTGCTTTAAGGAAATCCAGATAATGAGCGAAATGCAGAAACTTCTGTTAGCAATCATGCAGAAAGATTAACTACATTATAAAAATTATTCCCAAAAGGATTGATATATAA
>CAVKXR010000201.1:0-4605 GCA_963660275.1 Oscillospiraceae bacterium | reverse complement strand
GCTCATCCCGAAAGCTTAGACGTCCGCGGACTAATCCCTTCACATCCTCATTCCAAACATCCCATTTCCTTTAGATGCGTTGAAAGATTCCGCTTTATTTTTTATCTTTGGACATTATTTTGAAGAGGAATGATTTCGTATGAAAAAAGTTTTGCTCCCCCTCGCCTCCGTGGCGATGATGCTCTCCCTGGCAGGCTGTGACAAGTCCGGTACGGTTTCCGGCCAGGTTCTCGATGCCTTTACCGGCAAGCCTGTCGAAATGCCGACCGTCTGGATGGATTCGACGATTTACGGTACGCAGTCTTCCAAATATGCGTTCAAGGCCGAACTGCAACAGGGAAAATTCAAGTTCGAAGGCGTCCCCGTCGGAACATACCTGATCAAGGCGCGCCGCAACAAGTACATTTTGGGCCAGCAGACATTTACCACGACAAACGAATCCCCGAATGCGGAAATCACTCTTTACGAATACAGCGACACGGTTTCTCCGGGCATGTATATTCCGGGTGCGGACAGCGTCGTGAAGATTACGAACAGCTGGGCCATCTTCTCGACGACTTGCAAGGAATCCGTCGCCGGGCTTCGCCTGAGCTTCGAACAGGACCTGAAGGCTTCCGCCCCGAACCAGAAAAAGGAAAAGAAGTCCAAGAAGGACATCAAAGTGAACAAGTTGCCGGATCCGAAAATCATCGATTCCGCAATCGATGTTCTCTACTGCAACCCGGGTTCCGTGACGACCGCAGTCGAAGCAGCCGCCTACCCGGCTGCAACCGGATCCGTTTCCGCCCACGCCGACTGCCGGGGATTTGAAAGCGACAAGAACGGCGTCTTCCCGGATGTTTCGAAAAAGACCGAACTCGCCGTGGAATACAAGGCCGAGGGGCTTTTCTCCATCAAGGGAACGCTTCCGAAAGGAAAGCAGTTTGTTGTCATTTCGAAAGACGGCAGAACGCTCCAGTCCTATTACGTCGAAGTGAAGTAGTTTTCTCTTGAAACGGAATTTTAAAACCTGTGAGTGTCGGCTTGCAGGTTTTTATCTTTTAAAATCATTTGTCCTAGAGGCGCTTCATGAAACAAGACAAGGTTTCTTTTCCGATTTCTCGCAAGGAAGGCTGGAGTATTTTTTTGACGTTGCTGGTCCTTGGCGGCGCTTTTTTCCTGTTTGACAACCTTTCCATCGCCGGGGCGCGTTCCTGGGACATCCACTTTGGATATTACGCCGTTCTCCTGACATTTCTGGTCCTGCTGGCCGGGCTTGCGGTCAATTTCAAGGAGATAATCCTGCGGATTCGGGAACATCTTCCGTCGGGCAAAAGCCTTGTCGCCCTCGCCTGCCTGCTCGGATTCTTTTCGATATTTTCCTTCAACCACATCGAGAATTCGCACCGGGTGCTTTCCGACGAGACCAGCTGGGAATCGATGGGGCTCCAGATGTACTTCGACCGTTCGGGCGGAATCTGCAACGAGGGCGTCTGGGCGGACGGAAACCTGGACTGCAAAGTCGAAGTGAACAATTTCAAGGGAAAGACTTTGGGCTTTGTCCATTCCCTCGCCTACCGTCTGGGGGAACCGAATCGCGATACGGCTCTCCGGGTGAATTTTCCCTTTTACCTGGTAAGCCTTGTCGCCTTTTTCCTCGCGCTCTCCATCTGGTTCAAAAGCGACTGGGCAGCTCTTGCCGCAACCGCTTTCCTAGGCGGAATGCCTATCTACCTGATGCAGTCGAGATCCGCTTCGACGGAAGTCCTCTACATCGCGCTTTTTGCCGTGCTCATCGCCTGGTATGCGCTTGTGCCACCGAAAGACGTGAAATGGAAGCATTTTCTGCTGACCGTTCCGCTGCTCGGGCTTTTCTCGGGGACGCGACAGGAAACCGTCTTCGCCTTTATCCCGTTTGCTCTTTATTACTTCCGCTATTTCCGCGGCGAGTTCTACCGGCTTCCGCTGTTCGTCCTGTCGGTCATTGCGGTAAGCTGGCCTGCGGTAAATACGATGGCGGCTTATCGCGGCTACGATTTCCAGGGCGGAAACCATGCGGCGCATTCCCTCGGAAACTTCGCATTCAACTTTCGGACGGATCTCCTTGCGATGCTCAACCTGGAAAAGGACATTTCGCACGGCGGGATTCTCGAAAATCCGTTTTACACGACGTTTACCGTTCTTCTCCTGCTTTCGACGGTCTGGCTTCTGTATCGGATGATTGTGAAAAAGCGTTACCGGCGCGGCTTCGTCCTGGGATTTCTTTTCTGCATCCAGACTTTCGTCATTTTGCTGAATGTTTCAGGCACGTTTGAAATCGACATCAACCAAAGATATGTCCTCGTCGCGCTTCCGCTGTTTGCGCTCATCATGGCGCTCGGGCTGAAGGATTTCCTGGAAACGTGCTTTGTCGATGCGAAGCGGGCTTCGGGCATTTCCGCGGTGGTGGCAATTCTTCTTTCGGTCGGGCTTGCGCTCTGGCACACTTCGAGCTTCGAAGCGAACATGCTCTACTACAAAAACAAGCTCTTGGGCGAAGAAAACTTTTTGAACACAAAGCTCAAGGACTTTCCCGAAAATTCCATCTTCATCTACGCGCGGCCTTGGCAGATGCTCGCTTCGGGCCATTCGAGTTTCAGCGAGCGGACGTTCATGAACTGGACGACGGACGACTTTGCGAAATACCAGAACCTGAGCGGTGGGCACATCTATCTGGTCCGCGGCCAGGACGGCTACGGAAAGGTGAACCGGGAATCCCGCGTAGTCGGCTTCAAGACGACGGATCAGGTCAATTCGATTCTAGACGGCTACCGCGTGGAAAAGGTCCTCGCGGAGAACCGCCTTTTCGGCTACCCGCTGACGATTCACCGCATCGCTTCGAAGCACGGACTTTCCCTCTATGCGCAGGGAATTTCTGTCGGCGAACTGGAAAACGGTCGCTTTGTCGTGACGAAAAATTTCAGCGAATCCGTTGCGTTTGATTTGTTCAAAGGCGATTCCCTGACCATTCACGGCGTCATCGAAAATTCGACGGATTCCGTTCTCGTCAAGGAAATTTCAGCGGGGCTTTCCCGGTTCCGCTTCGACTTCTACGTGCCGGACGATACGGTCCGCATCTGGCGCGACGTCTTTGTCGCCGGGGAATCGGTCCGGCTGGTTTCCGCATTACCGTTTGCAAGCGCATCGCAGGACTGGGGAAATCCGGAGCGAAACGAAAGCGTGGAACATCACACGTTGCGTCTCGGTGGCGAACCTTACCGCTTCGGGATCGGTTCCCATGCGAATTCTTCGATCGTGTTGGACCTTTGCGCAGACGGAAAATGCCCTACCGGCAAACTGGAAGGAAATTTCCACGCGATCGTCGGACTGGACGACGAAAGCGCCTGCGGCGACGGAGCTTCGTTTGCCATTTTGGCTGACGGCAAGGAACTGTGGCGGTCGAAACGGCTGTATTCCGGCGATACATCGCAAGTCTCGATTCGGATTCCCGCAACGAAAACGCTTGACCTGCGTGTGGAAAAAGGCGAGAACATGGACTGCGACCACGGCGACTGGGCGAACGCCTGGATTTCGGACGTCAAATGAAGATCCTGGTCGCACCGCTCGACTGGGGACTGGGACACGCGACGCGGACAATTCCGATAATCCGCAAGTTCCTTGCGCAGGGTGCCGAAGTCGATTTGGCGGTTTCGGGAAAAATGTCCGCTCTCTACCGCGGGGAATTTCCCGATTTGACACAAATTAACATTCCGGGTTACGGGATTCGCTATCCAAGACGCGGATTCGAAATGCCGTTCTGGCTTCTCGCCAATTACCGTCGCATTTTAAGGGTGATCCGAAACGAACACGAAATCGCCGAAAGCCTTGCCAAGAAACACGGATACGATACGATATTTTCGGACAACCGCTTCGGCTTCTACGCAAGCGGAATTAAAAATATCTACATGACGCACCAGCTTCGCATCGCCTTTCCGGGACCTTTTTCCGCGTTGGAAAGTCTGGGCGTTGCGTGGCACAAGCATCAAATGCAAAAGTTCGACGAAATCTGGATGCCCGATTATGCAGATTTTCCGGGCCTTGCAGGAAAACTTTCCCATGTCCGCTATGATGAAAGCTTTGCGAAAAAGCTAAAATTTATCGGACCGCAATCGCGTTTTTCGAAAAAGGATTCGTACAAACTAACATCAGCGAATCCGCTAAAAAAATTTGACTTTCTGGCGGTTCTCTCGGGGCCGGAACCGATGCGGACATCGTTTGAAAAAGCCGTACTGAAAGCCTTTGCGGAAATTCCCGGCAAGCAGGCAATCATCCGCGGGCTTCCGGGCGAAAGCAAACTTCCGACAGCGCCGCCGAACGTGACGCTTTTCAACCATCTGGAAACATCCGACTTTGCGGAAACGGTGAAAAGCGCAAAAGTAATCGTTTCGCGTCCGGGATACAGCACCGTGATGGACATGGAAAATCTCGGAGCGAGCTGTATCTTTGTGCCGACTCCCGGCCAGACGGAACAGGTTTACCTGGGTAAGCTCTTGCAAAAATCCGGCATTGCGAAGCTTCTCCATCAAAACGAAATCTCAGCCAAAAAACTTTGCGAGGCTATCGAAACATGAAACCTTTTACCATCGC
>CAVKXR010000200.1:962-4623 GCA_963660275.1 Oscillospiraceae bacterium | reverse complement strand
GCCTGCTGCTACTTGTCGCTTTTTCGTACAGCGCGGTAGTCGGTCCTTCGCAATCCACCATGGCGATTTTGTTGGACGCTTCCGGCTTGTGCAAAGACTCGTCTTCCGCTTCGTGGAAAAATCTGCAGCTTGATGCCTTTCTGAAAAAACATGCGTTCTACGGGGATTCAAACTCCATTTACTGCCGTTCATACGATGCGTCAATGAGTCCTTCCGAAGTATCCGAATCCCTTTTCCAAGGAAAAAATTCGATATTCAGCGAAGCGATCAAAAAGCGGTCCCAAAATGGAAAAATTTTAACGTCCGAAATGCTCCGAACCGCTTTCTCGTCATAGCGGAGGGAGTCGCCGGTCTTGCCGTGCGCGAATATATCCAGAGCAAGGATTACCAAGGCGAAATCGAAAATGTCGTCTTCTTCAACACCCCGCACGAAGGGACGGGGTTTGCCGACCAGGCGTTGCTAAACGGTTCCTCGGTCTTGGACAAGTCGAAGTCGGCTTCGGATTATAGCGACATCATCCCGCTTGCGCTCGCGGTTTACCTAGTCGGTGGCGGCGATGCCCTGGAAAACCTGATGATGTCGCTTCTCGTGGAAACTTTTAAACTAACAAAGGGAAAAAAAATGGAAAAATTGACGATTCGTTCTCTTGTCTGCATGATTTTTGCAATGTTTCTGTTTTCCGCCTGCTCGGAGAACAGCTCCTCTGCGGAACCGGGAGACACCTTCGATGCGGCGGTTGTCTGCCCGGCAGATGGCCTGAACGCCTACGGCGAGCCGAACCGCGGAACGTTTACGGACGCCCGAGACGGACAGGAATACAAGTACGTGACCATCGGAAGCCAGGTCTGGATGGCGGAAAACCTGAATTATAATGATAGTTTGCCGCGAGACATGAGCTGGGGCTGGCTTTCGTTTTGTGCAGATTCGGCTTGTTCAAAAGGTCGTCTCTACGTGGATACGTTGGCCTTGACGGTTTGCCCCTCTGGATGGCATTTGCCGAGCGAAGACGAATTTCTAAGGCTTATAGATACTGTGGGAGGAATCGATAGCGCCGGATTGCACTTGAAAGCAACGGAAGGCTGGATTCCCCTGAACCCCGGGATTTCTTCTAACGGAACGGATGATTGTGGCTTTGCCTTGTTGCCTTCCCCTATGGTTATCACGCCAATGTATCGCACCACAAAAAATGACGGCTACATAGGGCAACTAGGTTTTATTTATGGATATGTAAAATTCACTATAGAAGATCAGAGCGTAATATTTCATAGGGCACTCAATGACGGTGCAGAGCGTACTAGAATCTATACCCCCGTTCGCTGTGTAAAGGATTGAAGTTTTAATCTGCCTAATATTATCAAATAAAATTTAAAATGAAACAGCGGATTCTTTCGGAATCCGCTGTTTGAATTTTGAACGAAATGTAAAAGAACGTTAGCGGCTGTAGTATTCGACCACGAGCTGTTCCTGGAGCTGGACCGGAATCTGGGCGCGGAGTGGGGTCGCGACGAGCTTGCCTTCCATCTTGTCCTTATCGACCGAAACGTATTCCGGAAGGGTCGGGGCGCTTTCCAGGGCTTCCTTGATCTGGACGTGATTCTTGGAACGTTCCCGGACGGAAATCACGTCGCCAGCCTTGATGAGGCGGCTCGGGGAGAAGCTGCGGACGCCGTTCACGGCAAAGTGCCCGTGGGCGACATACTGGCGAGCGGCAAAAATGGTGCGGGCAAAACCCATGCGATAGACCAGCGCATCCAGTCTGGTTTCGAGAAGGATCATCAGGTTGTCACCGGCAGAACCTTCGCGGCGGTTGGCTTCGGCATAGGTCTTGGCCATCTGGGCTTCGGAAATGTTGTAGGTGAAGCGAAGACGCTGCTTCTCGACAAGCTGCTGCTTGTAAACGGAAGCGGACTTCTTGCGATCTTGACCATGCTGACCGGGGCCGAAGTTGCGGCGGTCGAGAACCTTTTGGGTCTTTTGGGTGATGGCGAGCCCGAGAGAACGGGCGACCTTGGCTTTGGGTCCACGATAGGACATTGTTACCTCGAAAGGAAGCTCTTTCGTTAAACCGGAGATGCTGGCAGAGCTTGGCACGACATCCCGGGGGTTGTAAAGATAGAAAATTTTTACGGCGTGCCGGAATCGCTGATGAAAACATTTAAAGTATCGCGCGCATGGGGGTCGGCAAGGCTCTGGGCTATCAGGTGGATGATTTCTCCCGCGCTGTTCGGGTCGGTCGTGATGGCGATGTTCGTCGCCCCGATGAGCTGCTCGGTTCCATAATTTGAACAGCTGCTTTCCGTGTAGGCGGAGCGGATGAGGCTCAAATCTTCGCAGGGAATATACCAGATCGCGTTGCTGCTTGCGTCGGAGGGTTCCGTGCGGATGGCGAGCGTTGAAAAACGGAGCGTGTCTCCGGTGAGGACGCTCTTGGTTTCGAGCGGTTCTTCGCGTTCCTCGTCGTAGAAGAAAAATTTGGTGACGTATCCAAAGCGTTCGATGGTAGTCTTGAGCGTTAAAATCTGGCTAGGGGAATTTGGCGGGGAATTCAGGCGGACATAGTGCAGGTAGTAGGGACCTTTTTGGGGGGCGACAAAGAGACGCCTGGTTTCCGAAACGGATGCGACGGAATCTCCGGCGGAATCCAGAATCGCATATGTTGCCGGGTAGCTCGCTCCCGAATAGTAGCCTTCGATTTCGTGGGAAACCTGGATGGAATCTCCCTTGTTCAAATCGGCGAGCCATACGTATTGCTCTTGCCTCAGGTAGTATTTGGCGGCGTCGTTCTTTTCGCGGACGACGACCAGCGTATCGCCGACCGTTTCGATGGAGTCGGGATTGGCCAGGTATTCGCCTTTTCCGAGATCGCGGGAGCTGGTCCGGATTTCAAAGTAGGCGTAAGGGCCGGTCGTGTAATCGGGCGCGCCTTTGGGCGAGATGACGAGGGAATAATCCGCCTTTTTTTCGGGCAGGAGCTGTTCGTCGATTGGATTTCCCGAAGAAATCTCTTCGCCGTTCTTTTGCAGGTCGATTCTTGAAAGCGATTTGCCTGAGGCGTTCACGTTGATGCTTTTTCCGACCGATGCGGAAAACTTGACGATGGCTTTTCCGGGCGCACTTTCTAAAAGGAAGAATCCGCGGATCGTATCTCCCGGCTCGATGGAAACGGAATCCTCGTCGCCCGCGTAGGCGTAATAGCCGGAGAGGACATTCGCCGCCATCTGGAATTCGAACGAGGAATCCTTTCCGCCGCTGACCTGGGGAATGTCAACGTAATAGAAGCCCGAGCCTTGGGTCGTGATAAACCGCGCAACGGTGAAGCTCGTGTCACCGAATCTGGCAAAGGCGTCCTGCGTGTTGTAAATCGTATCGCCCGCATCGATCGTGAATGTTTCGGGCATCAGGTTGGATCCCTGTTCTTCGCGGACGAAAAAGGAATCGGGAAGTCCGCCGGAAAGCTTCCTTGCGAAAATTTCGATGAGCGTTCCCTGCGGATATTCACCGAGGAACAGCCTGTAAGCCTCGGACGACGCCTTGTCAGAGACTTGGAGCGTGTCGGACGAGAGGGTGTCGGCGTATGCGACATCTAGCCGGTTGGAAAGCGAACTGGATGATTCGGACGATGAACTCATCGAAGAGGAGGATTCGCTTGCCGACGAGCCG
>CAVKXR010000200.1:0-952 GCA_963660275.1 Oscillospiraceae bacterium | reverse complement strand
CCGCTGTCGCTTCCGCAGCCGAAAAGTGCAACGACAAAAAATGCAGAGATAACGGGAAAAACTTGAAGCTTCATGGGGCACCTAGTTCAGGATGTAAAATTTCTGTTCTTTCGAGAAGGACTCGCCGGAAACCTTGAGCGTGTATTTGCCGGTGGGGAAGTTCTTCGCCTTGAACTTGAACGTGTATTTCTTTTCGCTTTCCAGTTCGCGCCCGCACAGTTGCTGGATGAACTTGCCGGACTCGTTGAAAATCTCGATTTTTACGAACTGCGGCTCTCCGATCGTGAGGTCGAAATTGCAGTCGAGCGAAACGATGTTGATATTTACCTTGGATAGCGCAATGGCGCTTTCGGTCGCGGCGCCGCTGACCGTGCGGTTCGAGTCGAAGTAGCTGATGTAGAGGGCGGGGGCGAGAGCCTTTCCCGCTTCGCGCGAATAGACGTAATAGTTCGAATCGGACGGGGCGACCGCCGAGAGGATGAACGTGAAGAGCTTCGACTTGTGCTTCCGCTTCATGAATTCCGTGAGGCTTGCGCTTTTGAGGAACGAACCGAAAGGCGAGTTCGGGTTGGGAACGATCGTGCCGAGATAGCTCGTGTAGCGCGGATCGATTCCGCCTCCCCGAGACTTCTTGGGAATATAGGCGCCGCCGGGAGCGTTTTGGTTCGCCGGGGCGTTATACCAGTTCAGTTCGGTTTCCTGCCAGTCTGCGGGGGCGATTCCGTCGCCGAAATCCTTGCCCGGTTCTTCGAGAAGCCCGAAGACATTCCACTGGACGGGTTTCTTCTTGTTTTTGTAGCGCGGGTCTTCCGGAACGGAAAGCTGGAGCGCTGCATCGGAAATCGGTCCGGGAATCGCCGAGACGTCGAACTTGAGATAGATCTTTGCGCTGGAGCCTTGCTTGTTGTAGCCTATCTGCAACAGGGAATCGCTGCCGTGTTCCGTGTACGTG
>CAVKXR010000199.1:0-4703 GCA_963660275.1 Oscillospiraceae bacterium | reverse complement strand
TCCGCTAAACTCGTCCCGAGAACTTAAATGTCAGCAGTTCTAAGCTCTAAGTTCTCTCAACTAAGCTCTGCCTCCTGTTATCCATTCCCTTGCAAAAATCTTTGCAAAACATCTTTGCGGATTTTCTTGTCGGATTAAAAATTTTGTATAAATTAGAAGCGAACGGTTTGCTATGGATAAGCTTTCGCCTCTCAATTTTTTGGACTACCGCGAATATCTCGCCGCTTTCTTTGAACAGCGGAAGGCAGTGTCTCCGTGGTATTCCTACAAGCTTTTTGGCGATGGCGTCGGATTGGACCAGAGCCAGGTTTTTCGCATCCTTCAAAAAAATCTCCATGTTTCCAAGCGGGCGCTTCCCCGGTTTATCGAATATCTCAAGCTCGACGAAAAGGAAGCCGCCTATTTTGAAAAGCTGGTGGAACTCGGGCGCGCGCGTCGCGAATCCGATACGCGGAAGCTTTTTGCAGAAGTCCTCGCCTTGAAAGGTGCGAAAAGTCGAGAGCTTAAGGACGATCAATACGAGCTTTATGCCAAGTGGTATCACAGCGTTATTCGCACGCTTTTAGGATTTGTCCGCATCAAGGACGACTACGCTGCGCTCGGCGCGATGGTCTCGCCGCCGATTTCCGCCGAAGAGGCGAGGGACTCGGTGGAACTTTTGAATCGCTTGGGGCTTATCGAGCGGGACGCTTCGGGATTCTGGAAACTTTCCGGTCTCTCGCTCACGACGGGAAGTGCTTACCGGTCGAAGCTCATACGGGCTTACCAGGCGGAATCGATGAAGCTTGCGATGCAAAGCCTCGACATCCATGAAAAGTCCGAACGGGATATCAACGTGATGAATATGGCGTTAGACGCATCCGCTTTCCGCGATTGTCTTGCTATCTTGAACACGGCGCGGGAAGAGATTCGGGCGCGAATAGAAAAGGTCGATTCACCGGATCGCGTGGTGCGCCTGGCGACCGCTTTTTTCCCGGTTGCCTGTTCCAAAGAGGTTTCGTCTTGATGAATGCGACTGTCTGGAA
The DNA here is from genome assembly GCA_963660275.1 of Oscillospiraceae bacterium. Classification (GTDB taxonomy): domain Bacteria; phylum Fibrobacterota; class Fibrobacteria; order Fibrobacterales; family Fibrobacteraceae; genus Hallerella. The sequence goes on along the minus strand of CAVKXR010000199.1, from coordinate 3,678 downwards.
ATTTTTCGGTGCGTTTCTTGTCGCGGGGCTTCTCGCTTCCTGTTCGGATGATACCCAGGCTAGCGGAGGCATTTGGGACGAGACGCAAAACACGCTCGCTGTCCGTGTCTTGACCGCTTCGGGAACGCCGGCGAAAAACGCCCGGGTGCGCCTCGTGACCGGCACGGCCTCTGTCGAGGATAGCGCCTATTCGGACGCTTCGGGAATCGCCCGCTTAAAGCGTCCTTCCAAAAACGGCTTTGTCGAAATCGAGGAACGCTCCGGGGTCGCTCGTGAAAACATCCGCGTCGATGATTCGCTTCTTGTCGGCACGCTCCAAAGCCCAAAGGAATTGCTCGGAACGCTTTCTCTTGAATCGGGAGCTTTTCCGCAAAGGCTTTACCTCTATGGGACATCGTATGTCGCCGATGTTTCCGCTTCGGGCGAATTCGCTTTCCATGAAATTCCTGCGGGAGAATACGCTGTCCTTGCCAAGTCCGATGGGGAATATGTCTATTGGGGCGCTTCGAACGTCTCTTCCGATTCTTCGGTAAAAGTTTCCCTTTCCGAACCTTCTTTCGACAGCGTCCTTGTCGATGACTTTGAAGAGGCGTCCGGAACGAACCGCTTCCATGCGCTGACCGGGGCGAGCTGGTGGTTTACATCGGCGGATTCCCTAAGCCGCGTAGAACCTGAACTTCCGGCAAAGGCCTATGTCCGTTCGTCCGAAACATTCCTAGAGACTCAGAGCGCGCATTTTTCCTTTACCGTGGACTCTTCTTCGGGAGCGTATGCGCTTTGCGGTTTTGACATCGGCGTTTCCCAGTGGCAGGATTCGACGACTTCCTACGATATGTCGAAAACCGACAGCGTGACGTTCTACATCCGCGGAGCGGGGCATATCGTGATGCAGTTTGCCGGATTCGATGAAGACGGAAATATCGGACGCTGGGATTTTGAATTCGATATTCCTTCGACGACGGAATGGAAGCGAGTTTCGGTTCCGCCCAAGGGAAACGAGGATTGGGAAAAAATCAAGTCCCGGATGCGGACCGTCACATTCCTTTCTACCGAAGATGCGGACTTGTGGCTCGACCAGATCGTGTTCCACGGAATTTCCGCCCAGGATTTGTTCCGCGACCTGTTGATTCCATAATTTGTACGCAGCAAACGGAAAAGGCGGCTCGACGAGTCGCCTTTTAAATTTTGTGAAGCGGAAATGTCGCCGGGTTTACTCTCCGATGTACTTGAAGAAAACCGCAGCCAGCGGCGGAAGTTGGATGTTCGCGCTCCAAGGACGGTTCTGCCAGGGCGTATCCTCGGAATGGATTTCTCCAGCGTTTCCGATGTTTCCGCCGCCCCACATTTCGGAATCCGAATTGAAAATCTCTTTCCAGCGTCCGCGGGCGGAAATCCCTATCCGATACGGTGTCCGAGGGACCGGAGTGAAGTTGAATGCGCAGAGAATCGTCGCTCCGTGGGCGTCCTTGCGTACAAACGAAACGATCGAGGAATCCGCATCGTCACAGGAAATCCATTCGAATCCTTCGGGCGCATGATCGACTTCCCAGAACGGGCTTTCGCTCCTGTAAACATGCGAGAGGGCCTTGAACATTTCGTGCAGCTTGCCGTGGGTTTCCCAGGTGAGCAGGTGCCAGTCGAGCGACTGCTTCTCGTTCCATTCGCGGTATTGTCCGAAGTCGTTGCCCATGAAGTTGAGCTTCTTGCCGGGATGGGCGAACTGGTAAGCGTAGGCGAGGCGCAGGTTGGCGAATTTTTGCCAGTTGTCCCCGGGCATCTTGCCGAGCATCGAACCTTTTCCGTGGACGACTTCGTCGTGGGAAAGCACCAGGATGAAGTTTTCGGAATAGGCGTAAACCATGCTGAACGTGAGCAGGTTGTGGTGGTATTTGCGGTGAATCGGCTCGTGCTTCATGTAAGTGAGGAAGTCGTTCATCCAGCCCATGTTCCATTTGTAGTGGAAGCCTAGACCGCCGCGTTCGGGAGGTCGCGTGATGCAGGGGAAGCTTGTCGATTCCTCGGCGATGAGGATTGCGTGTGGCGCGAGCCTTCCCATGATGCTGTTCAGGTGCTTCAGGAATTCGAGCGTATCGTAATTGATGTTTCCGCCGTCCTTGTTCGGGACCCATTCCCCGTCCTTCTTGCCGTAGTCGAGGTAGAGCATGCTTGCCACGGCATCGACGCGGAGGCCGTCGCAGTGGAATTCGCGAAGCCAGTACATCGCGTTTGCGATGAGGAAGTTCGAAACTTCCTTTCTGCCCAGGTTGAAAATGTAGGTTCCCCAGTCGGGATGTTCCCCTTGGCGCGGGTCCGCGTGTTCATAGCAGGCCGTTCCGTCGAAGCGTCCGAGCGCATAGGAGTCTTTCGGAAAGTGAGCGGGAACCCAGTCGAGGATGACACCGATTTCGTTCTGGTGGCAAAGGTCGACAAAGCGGCGGAATTCGTCGGGGGAGCCGAAGCGGCTAGTCGGCGAATAATAGCCGGTCACCTGGTAGCCCCAGGATTCGTCGAGCGGATGTTCCATGATGGGCAGAAATTCCACATGCGTATATCCCATGTCCTTGAGGTAGGGAATGAGCTTGTCCGAAAGTTCGTTCCAGGAGAGAAACCTGTCGGGATTTGCCGGGTCGCGTTCCCAGGAACCTGCATGGACCTCGTAGATGTTCATCGGGCTTCCGAAGACGCACGTCGCGTAATGCGTGTCCATGTAGAGCTTGTCGTTCCACGTGTAGCCTTCGAGGTGGGTCGTGACGCTTGCTGTCGCCGGGCGCATTTCGCTGAGCTTGGCGAACGGGTCCGACTTGGTGAGCAGGCGACCGTCCTGCGTGTGGATTTCAAAGCGGTAAAGCTCGTTTTCCCCGAGTTCCGGGATGAAAATTTCCCAGATTCCCGAAGAGCCTATCATCCGCATCGGGTGCCGCCTTCCGTCCCAGCTGTTGAAGTTCCCGACGACGGCGACGCTCTTTGCGTTTGGCGCCCACACCGCGAACTGCACCCCCGAAAATCCCTGGTGCGAGACGATGTTCGCGCCGAGCTTCTTATACAGGTCGTAGTGCGTACCGTTCTTTATCAGATGGCAGTCGAAGTCGGAAAGCACCGGGAGGAATGCGTAGGGATCGATGACCGTGTACTTGACGCCGTTTTCAAGCGTAACGTGCAGCTTGTAGAAGAACGGTCGGAATTCCATATCGAGAACGGCTTCGAAGAAACCCGAATCGCCGATCTTGACGAAATCAAAAACGAACGGGAAATTTTCGTTCGAAGTCTTTTGGGATTTTCTGGACTTTACCCGGGACGGTTTCTTGGCTTTTGCCTCTTCGGTTTCTTCCGGGATGGATTCTCCGCAAATGAAAGCGGCTCCTGGCAAATAGACGCGAATGGCTGTCTTGAAACCTCTGTCCGTTTCGACGCTGTGAATCCCCAAAAAGGAAAAAGGGTCGTTGCAGCTGAAATCCCAGATGGAGCGCATCTGGTCTTGAGTCAAAGTAGTCAGATCTTGAAAATCCATGTAAAACCTATTGTTTGGGGTCTTTGTTAAAATTACCTTTAATTTTAAAAATAGAACAATAATTTTTAAATTTATTCCGTGAAAACATTGCTCGGTTTCTTGCGTTTCCTGGGTTCGCTTCGTGTCGGCATCGCCGTTTTGTGCGTTTTATTCATTCTTGTGTTCTGGGG
>CAVKXR010000198.1:0-4712 GCA_963660275.1 Oscillospiraceae bacterium | reverse complement strand
GACAAGGGTAAAGAACGAAAAGTTTCCAAAAGATATTGACGAACGTTTTTTTTTTCTTATTTTTGTTAAAAACAATAGGAGAAAGGAATGAAAACGGTTTTTATGTTGACTTTGTTCTTCTGCGCACTTTTTCTTTGTGGCTGTTCGCAGAATCTGGCGAGATTTTCGCTGGTTTCAACGGGAAACGTGCCGCTTGTCGGCGTGGAAGACGGCGAATATGTTGTCGGAAAGGATTGCATTCGGCGAATCCTCTTTTTCACGTTTGGAAATCGAAACGATAGGATTACCGGAGCCGTTGTCAATGCTCTGGAAAGAGCGGATAAAAAGGATCTTCCGTCCGATGCCCTAGTGAACGCGTCTATTTCGCATTCGTCGGCGGATTTTCTCTTGTTTTCCTGGGATTGCTACGAGGCGAAGGGCAAGGCGATTCGCGTCAGGAATTGATTTTTACCCGATGCCGTCTAGAATTTCGAAGCGTTCATACGCCGTTTCCAGGAGACTTTCCTTTTCGGCGAGAGCCTTTTGCGTTTCGATGAGCCTTGTCGGATTCGTATAGACGGCTTCCGTTCCCAGCAGCTCTTGCAATTTCGCGATATCCGCTTCTAGCTTTTCGATGGTTTCGGGAAGAGCCTGGTATTCGCGCTCTTCCCTGTAGCTGCGCTTTTTCTTTTCCCGGGGGCGATCGTCAGCGGATTTTCTTGCGGAACTCTCCGAAATTTCGGCATCCCTGGCGCGTAACTTTTTCGCTTCCGCGTAGTCGCTAAAACCGCCGACACTTTCGTGGATATCTCCGAGCCCTTCGAATCCCAGAATTTCCGTGGCGACGTTGTCTAGAAAGTCTCTGTCGTGGCTGACCGTGATGACCGTTCCCTTGTATTCGGCGAGCAGGTCGGCGAGGAGGTCGAGCGTTTCCATATCGAGATCGTTCGTGGGTTCGTCGAGAACCAGCACGTTCGACGGGTGCGAAAAGAGACATGCCAGGAGCAGCCGGTTCCGTTCTCCGCCGGAAAGCGCACTGATCGGTCCGCGGGCGCGCTCGGCCGTAAAGAGAAAATCTTGCAGGTAGCTTAGAACGTGTCGCTTTTGTCCGTTCAGGACGACATATTCCTGGCCGTCTCCGATGTTTTCGATTAGAGACCTGTCTTCGCGCAGGCGAGTCCGCATCTGGTCAAAGTAGGCAATCTGAAGGTTTGAACCCAGCCGGACTGTTCCCGCCTGTGGCGAGAGCTCTCCCAGGAGAATCTTGAGAAGCGTCGTTTTGCCGCAGCCGTTCGGTCCGACGATTCCCACCCGGTCGCCGCGGGAAATTTCCGTCGAAAAATTCTGGATAAGAGGATTGCCTGCGTAGGAATAGGAAATGTTCTCTGCGCGGACGACAAGCCTTCCGGAACGTTCCGCTTCGGTTATCTGCATCTTGACGCTTCCCGTCCGGTTCCTGCGTTCGGCGCGTTCCTTCCGCATCTTGACTAGCGCCCGAACCCGTCCTTCGTTGCGGGTTCGTCTGGCCTGTATTCCCTTGCGGATCCAGACTTCCTCTTCGGCGAGCCGCTTGTCGAAAAGCTTGTTAGCCTTTTCTTCTTCGGCGAGAGCTTCGTCCCGGTGGCGTACAAATTCATCGTATGGAAAGTTCCAGGAACGAATGCGTCCCCGGTCAAGTTCTAGAATCCGCGTGGCGAGCCTCCGCACGAAGGCCCTGTCATGGCTGACGAACAGGACGGTACATGAAATTCTCGCGAGTATGCCTTCTAGCCATTGGACGCTCGGAATGTCTAGATGATTTGTCGGTTCGTCGAGTAAGAGCAGGTCGGGTTCTTCGGCGAGAGCCTTTGCGAAAAGAACGCGACGCTTTTGACCGCCGGAAAGGGAGTTGTAAAAAGCTTCGGGGTCGATGCCCGTTTTCCCGAGAATGTCTTCTCCCGAGGAGTGCCTTTCGGATGTCTTGCCGATGACGATGTCGCGAACGGTTCCGTCGATTCTTGCGGGAATCTCCTGGATGAGCCGCGCAGTGCGCAGCCCGTTCTTGCGGATGATTTCTCCCGAATTCGCTTCCATTTCTCCCGACAGGATTTTGAGAAGCGTGCTTTTTCCTTCGCCGTTTCTGCCCATAAGGCATATGCGTTCGTTTTCGAGAATGTCAAAAGAAACGTTGTCTAAAAGAGGCGGATCGCTAAAGCGGAGCGTTAAGTTTTTGACGGATACCAGTGCCATGCGCTAAAGGTAGAAAAAGGCGGCTCTTTGAGCCGCCGTCTTGAATCTGAGCGATTGCTATTTGCTTCTTTTGTTCTCTTTCAAATTTCGTTCCAGTTCCGCTTTCAGCGATAGAAGCTCTTCCTTTTCTTTTTGCAGTTGCGCTTTTTCTTTGGCTAGTTTTACTTTTTCAGCATTCATCTGCGTCTGTTCTACATCTATTTTTGCTTGGTCTGTTTTTATCCGTTCGTAATCTGCTTTCATTTTTACAATCTCTTCTTTTATCCGTTTCTGTTCTACGTCCATTTTTGCCAGCTCAGTTTTTCTTTGCGCTTGTTCCGCGTCCATTTTTGCCAGCTCAGTTTTTCTTTGCGCTTGTTCCGCATCCATTTTTGCCAGCTCAGTTTTTCTTTGCGCTTGTTCCGCGTCCATTTTTGCCAGCTCAGTTTTTCTTTGCGCTTGTTCCGCATCCATTTTTGCCAGCTCAGTTTTTCTTTGCGCTTGTTCCGCGTCCATTTTTGCCAGCTCAGTTTTTCTTTGCGCTTGTTCCGCATCCATTTTTGCCAGCTCAGTTTTTCTTTGCGCTTGTTCCGCGTCCATTTTTGCCAGCTCAGTTTTTCTTTGCGCTTGTTCCGCATCCATTTTTGCCAGCACTTCTTTTCTTTGTGCTTGTTCCGCATCCATTTTTGCTAGCACTTCTTTTCTTTGTGCTTGTTCCGCTTCATATTTCGCCTGATCTTCGAGTTTTTGCTGCTTGATGGCATATTCGTCCCATTCCAGTCTCATGGCGTCCTCGTATTGCTTGAGTTCTTCCCTGTTAAAGTTAGCAATTTTGGCGGGGATCAGCAATCTGCCGAATTTGTGTGTCGATACGGCTGGCGGTAATTTTTGGAGTTTTCCTAAATTGCTGAGAACGAATAGCCATTTTTGAACCTCGTCCGAATTTTCGGAAATTTCGGAGGAAATTTTTGGCAATTCGATGAACGTATAATTGTAGCTGTCGAGAATTTGTTCATGGGTTTCGATGTCGAGCGTTGTTGCCCGGCGAATGGCGCGCCTGTCATGGAATAGTTCGAAATTTAGAATGGAAAGGATATAGACGGGGTTCACCTTGTAATTCCAGTCTTTGCCCGGTTCTCCTTGTTCCACGATAAGCTGGCTTGCGTAATAGCCGATTCGCTTGACAAAATTTTTCAGGCTGTGCTTTTGGACTTCGACTTCAAAGTGCCTGTTTTCCATATCGGTACAGTGCAAATCCAGAATAGAACTTCGGCTTTCTTTGCTGCCGGAACGATTCAGGGATTCCCTTGCGACGTAGAGGTTTTCGATGGGGCTTCGAAGTTGGGGACCCAGGATGTCGTTGAGAAAGTTGATGAGATTTGTCCGCGATTCTGTGTGAGTCGGGTCAAACGCTTTTTTGAATGTCGGATCTACGAGAAGGTTCGCATAGGGTCCGTGTCCGAATTCGACAAAGTATTGTTTGTCCATTTGATTTTCTCCGTGCCCAGCTTTTGCCGTGCACCGTTAGGATTAACAGTTTGATATACGACAAAAGCGAAGCCAGAGGGAGTCGCCGACATAAGGATAGAAATTTTCTGCCGTAAAAGTTTATCCCGAAACAAATTTCGGCGAGAGGAAGGAAAATTCTCGGCGAGTCCGTTGATTTTACTTTTAACCGAATCAAGGAAAAATATCCGAAAAACGAAAACTACGGAAAATTTGATTTGCGACTTCCTCGAAGATATCGTCCCGGCGTGGGAAAATAAATGGGAAGATCTCTATAAAAAACGATGAAAGGTTTTGCGTGGGTTGATGGAAGCGGACGCTTGCCGGTGGCTTTTTATCGATATGGCCGTTCAAGGTTACGGCTGGATTCGAAAGTTTCGCGATGTCGAAAAATGATTGTTAATTTATATTGTAAAAATTTTTGGAAACGACGATGACAGATATAGAACTGAAAAATCTAAAGGACAACCTTTGGCATTCCGCCGATATGCTGCGTGCTGGCGCCCACTTGGCTGCCAACAAGTACGGTCAACCTATCCTCGGACTCATCTTCCTCCGCTATGCCGACGTACTCTTCAAGCAGCACAAGGCAGAGATAGACGAGGAATACAACAAATATAAAGGCTCCCGAATGGAGCGAGAATATAAGGACATCGCCGTGGAGAAGTGCGGCTTCTTCCTGCCCGAATGTGCTTACTTCGATTTCATCAATGAAGCCCCAGATGATGCCCACAAGGCGGTACTCGTCAAGGAGGCAATGGAGGCGATAGAGCAAGAGAATCCAAGTTTGGCTGGCGTGCTTCCGAAGGAAGTGTATGGTCAGTTGGTGCCAGAGGAAGAGCCTGAGCTGTTGAGCCGCATCGTGCGTGTCTTCAAGGATATTCCCGAAAACATCAGCATCGACATCTTCGGTCAGATTTACGAATACTTCCTCGGCAACTTCGCCTTGGCAGAGGGACAGGGTGGTGGAGCCTTCTATACACCAGCCACTGTGGTGCAATACATGGTGGAGGTGCTTC
>CAVKXR010000197.1:0-4730 GCA_963660275.1 Oscillospiraceae bacterium | reverse complement strand
ACAAGGGCTTGCATCGTTTCGTCGGAAATGCGCGGAGCGGTTTCCCTCGGAGAAAATTCGCGGATAAAATGTTCGACTAACTCCGGGATGTCTTCCTTGCGTTCGCGCAGGGCGGGAACTTCGATGGGGATGACGTTCAGCCGGTAAAACAGGTCTTTGCGGAATGTCCCGTTTTCGGCTTCTTCTTCGAGGCGATGGTTTGTCGCGGCGATAATCTGGACCTTGATTTTCCGGGTTTCGTTGGAGCCGACCGGGCGGATTTCGCCTTCCTGCAAGGCTCGCAAAAGTTTCGCTTGCATCGGGAGTGGAATGTCCCCGACTTCATCAAGATAGAGGATTCCGCCGTTTGCCGCTTCGAAGAGGCCTTTTCTTTCGGTGAGAGCGCCGGTAAACGAGCCTCGGGCGTGCCCGAAAAGTTCGCTTTCGAAAAGGTTTTCGCTGATAGCGCTACAGTTGACGGAAACGAGGTTGTGGGAAACAGAGGCTATCGCCTTTGCGACCAGTTCCTTGCCGACTCCGGATTCCCCTTGGATTAGGACTGTTGCGCCTTTGCTTCGGATGGCCTTGAGAATCGAATCGTAAAGCCTTTTCACGGGTTCGCTGTGCCCGACGATTTTTTTCAGCGCCTCGTTGATGGACGCGAGAATTTCCGACTGCCCCTTGAGATAGAGAATCTCGGTCATGAAGCGCACACGCAATTCCTCGGACGAGAGAATCGCGCTGAAAAAGCGCGTCAGGAAAGGGGACGGCTGCGGGGATGTTCGACCGAAGCCTAAAAATCTCGTCGCCGGGGAAACTTCGTGAAATGTGCGAAACAGGTCTTCGGAAAAGTTCCGGTCCAGGTTGATGACCGTAATCGCAGGGGAAAAACGACGGAACATATCTTCCGCCTGCATGGAGTCTGCGCAAAGCCTTGTCTCGTATCCGCCGACACTCGAAAGGACATCTTCCAGAAAGGAAACGTCCTCGTTCTCTTCGGACAGGATGAGAATTCGGGTTTTCCCCATAAAAGGCTTATTTGCCAAGCGCTTGGGAGCGGAGCGTTGCCGCTTCGACGGTGTGCATCAGCGTTCCGCGAAATCCCGCATCTTCCAGAACCTGGACTCCAGCGATTGTCGTTCCACCCGGCGATGAAACCATTGCGGAAAGTTCTCCCGTTCCCTTGCCGGACTTTTTCAAAAGTTCGACGCTTCCTTCGATTGTGGCGAGCGTGAGTTCCATGGCGACGGGGCGGGAAAGTCCCATCTTGACGCCTCCGCGGACAAGGCCTTCGATAAATTCGAAAACGTATGCCGGCGCGCTGCCGGAAAGCCCGGTAACCGCATCGATCAGGTTTTCGCTCACCGTGACGACCGCTCCGACCGTTTCGAGAAGATCCTTGGCGGTTTTGAGCGATTCTTCGGAAACTTCGTCGGTTGCGATGGCGATGGCGCCTTTTCCGACGGTCAGCGGCAGGTTCGGCATCACACGGACGACGTCACCATGTTCGAAGTCCAGCGAATCGATAATCTTCTTTCGGGAAACGCCTGCCATGATGGAGATGATTTCTGGCCGGGAAGAAATCTTCCCCTTGGCGCTCCTGCTCCATTCCCCGGCGACAGTTCCGAAGACTTGAGGCTTGACACAGAGAAAGATTACGTCGGCATCGCTTGCCATCTTTCCGAAGTCGCTGTAGCGGATGGCTCCGAGTTCCTCGACTGGCTTTGCCGTCTTTTCGAACGGTTCGTAAAAGAGGATTTCTCCGGGATTCTTGCCCGCCGAGAGAAGCCCGCGGAGAATCGCGCCTCCCATGTTTCCGGCTCCGGCAAATGCGATTTTCTTTGACATGTCGAACTCCTTAGCCGTTCATCGAAGCCAAAAATTCTTCGTTGGTCTTTGTCTTCGAAAGCTTGTCCCGCATAAATTCCATGATTTCCACGGAGGTCTGTTCCTGCAGGAACTTGCGGAGAATCCAGACGCGGCGAAGCGTATCGTCGTCGAGCAGAAGTTCTTCCTTGCGGGTCCCGGACTTGAAAATGTCGATGGCCGGCCAGATACGCTTTTCGGCGATGCGACGGTCTAGGACAAGTTCCATGTTTCCCGTGCCCTTGAACTCTTCGAAGATCACTTCATCCATGCGGCTTCCCGTATCGATGAGGGCTGTGCCGATGATGGTAAGGGAGCCTCCGTTTTCGATTTTGCGGGCTGCACCGAAGAAACGTTTGGGACGTTGCATGGCGAGCGCATCCACGCCGCCGGAAAGGATTTTACCCGAATGGGGAATGACGACGTTGTTCGCCCGGGCAAACCGCGTGATGGAATCGAGCAGGATGACGACATCGTTGCCGTATTCGACGAGGCGTTTCGCCTTTTCGAGGAGAATGTCGGCGACTTGCGTGTGATGTTCTGGCGGTTCGTCGAATGTCGAGGCGATGACTTCGCCCTTGACGTGTCTTCGCATATCGGTCACTTCTTCCGGGCGTTCATCGATCAGAAGGACGAACAGCTTGACTTCCGGATGGTTCTTGGCGATAGCGCCCGCGATGTTCTGGAGGAGCACTGTCTTGCCGGTCCGCGGAGGGGCGAGCAGAATGCTGCGCTGGCCTTTGCCGATGGGCGAGAAAAGGTCCATGATACGCGTGGAGTATTCGTCCTGCTTCCATTCCAGGTTTAGTTTCTGGTAAGGGTGAATCGGGGTCAGGTATTCGAAAGCGACGCGGTGCTTCGTCTTTGCCGGATCTTCGCCGTTCACCGTATCGACGCGCGCAAGCCCGAAGTAGCGTTCGTTGTCGCGCGGCTGTCGTACGAGGCCCGTAATCGAATCTCCCGACTTGAGCTCGAAGCGGCGAATCTGGTTCGGGCTGATATAGATGTCATCCTGCCCGGCGAGATAGTTCAGGTCGGCGTTCCGCAAGAATCCGTAGCCTTCCTTCATGATTTCGAGCGTGCCTTCCGTATAGATGGGCGCGCCTTCGCCGGAAATGGCTCCGAGAATCCGGTAGATGAGCGCTTGCTTCTTGAGACGCTTGACATCCGGGATGTTGAGCGAAACCGCTTTTTCCTGCAGGTCGAACATCGGCGTGTTGCGGAGTTCGCGCCAGCGTTGCATGGCGATGGCTACCTTTTCGGGATCCGCCGGGGGAGCCTGGAGCTGGTCGTCGGGAATGTCGTCCGGCAGGTAGCGGTTGTTTCGTCCGTACTTGTTCCGTCCGAACTTGTTGAACTTGCCGTGGCGATTGTTGTTGAAGTTCGGGTTGAAATTGTTGTTTCCGAAATTTTCGCTGTTGTTTCCGAAACGGCGGTTGTAGCGGTTCGTTCCGCTGAACGGCGCATCGGGCATCGGAGCTTCGAAAGCGGGATTGTTCTGGACGGCGCTCATGTCGGCGGACGGGTTCTCGGCGCTTGTCGCAGCGACTGTAGTGCCTGCTTCGACGGGAAGCGTTCCCTGGTTTTCTTCGGAAAGTTCGCTTGTACCGGGAGTCGCCGTAACGACGGGTTCCTCGGAAAGTTCCGAAGTCGGTGCGGGAGCGTCCTTGGAAAATTCATCCGGGTGAAATTCATTTCGGGATTCAGGCTGGAACGCCTGCTCTTGGACGTTCTCCGTATTGGATTCTTCAGGGCGGGCTTTGCGCGGACGACCGCGGTGACGCTTGGGTGTCTCGCTTGCGGCAGGCTGGACCTGGTCTTCAGGAAACGTGATGGGGGCGGCCAAATCGCCCAGGGCGGAAAGATCCGGAATGGGAGTATCGGGAGAAATCGTATCGGAAATCAGATGAACGGAAGAGGAACCGTCAGTTTTTTTCGGTCTTGGCACAGGGACTCCTGCGAACTGTGAATAAGATAATGGGAATTGTGAAAACTTATGCGGAAAAAGCAAGAATGCTCTAACCGAGCGCTAATATACATAAAAAAATCTATATTGGCATCCGTGGAATCCTTGGAACGAGTCTTCGTCGCTTTAGGAAGCAATATCGCACCACGGGGCAAACGTCTCGCGGAAGCGCGGAATATGCTCAAGCGGGTTTCCCTGGGCGGCTGGCAGGAAAGCTCCATCTACGAGACTTCTCCGGTCGGTCCAGAAGGCCAGGGGCTTTTTTTGAACCAGGTTGTCTCTTTCTGGTACGGCAGGGGACCGCGAAGGCTTCTCAACTATCTGAAGGGTACGGAATTGTTTCTGGGGCGTCGTCCGCGCGGGCATTGGGAATGTCGCGAAATCGATCTGGACCTTCTCTACTATGGCGAGCAGATTTGTGACGGGCGTCCGGACGGTCCGGTTGTTCCGCATCCGCTAGCGACATCTCGGGGCTTCGTGATGGTTCCGCTTGCCGAAATCGCTCCGGACATGTGCGATCCGCTTTTGGGAAAAACCGCCGAAAAAATTTTAGAAGAACTCAAAACGCGAAAAGTCGAAACAGAATTCAGGAAGGTGGAGGTTGATGATGAATGAGGCTTTTGTCGGCCATTCAATCCCAGAGACGACGCTAAAACTCCCGGAAAGGATTCGCTTTCTGGCCATCGATGGTGTCATCGGTGCCGGGAAAACGTCGCTCGCCCGAATCCTCGCCAAGGCTCTAGGCGCGAACCTTGTCCTGGAGCAGTTCGACGAAAATCCTTTCCTTTCAAGCTTCTACAAGAATCCGGAAGCCTACGCTTTCCAGACGCAGCTTTTCTTTCTCCTTTCGAGAATCCGGCAGTTCCAGGATGCCTTTGTCCAGAACGACCTGTTCCGCCATACCGTGGTCAGCGACTAC
>CAVKXR010000196.1:0-4750 GCA_963660275.1 Oscillospiraceae bacterium | reverse complement strand
TGACAACTCTAACCACTGTCCACGGATTTCTGTTTCCTGATTCCTTTTTACTATCAATTAAGATCTAAGCACTAAACTCTGATTTCCGAATCGCCAATCACATCGTAAAGGGCGTCCCGTTCGACGGGGACAAGTCCTTCTCCGCGAATGAGGCTTTTCATTCTTTCGGGACTCATTCCGATGGATGTTTCCGCACCTGCTGCATGGGTGACTTTTTCTTCCATGATGGTCCCGTCCATATCCGAAGCTCCGGCGTGTAAGGCTTTCAACGCGGTTGGAACGCCTGTCTGGATCCAATAAGCCTTGATGTGCGGGAAGTTGTCGAGGAAAAGCCTTGCGACGGCGATCGTGCGGAGAATGTCTTCTTCGGAAGTTTTTTGCTTGACCTTGTGACCGAGCGGTGTGTTTTCGGGATGGTAAACGAGCGGAATGAAGGCGAAAAATCCGGGAGCTTCGTCTTGCAGCTGGCGGAGAAGCGATAGGTGTTCGATGCGGTCTTCGAGACGTTCGATATGCCCGAAGAGCATCGTCGCGTTGGTGGGTATTCCCATCTTGTGCGCTTCGCGGTGGACTTCGAGCCATTCCTCTCCGGTTTCCTTTTTGCCGCAGATTTTTTTTCGGATATCCTCGCCGAGAAGTTCTGCGCCGCCTCCCGGAAGAGCATCAAGGCCGGCGGATTTCAGGTTGTGCAAAATGTCCTTCACGGATGTTCCCGAAAGCTTTGCAAAGTGGCAGATTTCGACCGCTGTAAAGGCTTTGAGATTTACGCCTGGAAATTTTTCGCGGAGAATCGAGAGCATTTCGATGTAATATCCGAAGGGATGGTCGGGATGCAGCCCGCCGACAATATGCAGCTCCTTGGCGCCGCCTTTTACGGCTTCTTCCGCTTTTTTTTGAATGTCGTCAAGCGTCCAGTCGTAGGCGTTCGCATCGGTCTTGCGGATTTTGGAAAAGGCGCAGAATGAACAGTGCAAGACGCAGACGTTCGTGTAGTTTATCTGCCGGTTGTTCACCCAATAGATGTTTTTTCCGTGGCGGCTTTCTTTTTCTGCATTCGCCATCTTGCAAAGTTCGTCGAATGGCGTATGAAATAAATCCAGGGCTTCTTTTTCGGAAATGCGCATCAGTAATCCTTCCTGTCTTTTTTCTCGATCCACGCCTTGAAAGGCTTTTGGTGGTCGGGCATTTTGGCTTGAACCATCGAAATGCTGCGGTTTTTCGCAGGCTTTTCAATTTCGGAATAGATGAAGTCGTCGTTGAATCCTGCGCTTGCGGCATCGGCCCGGTCGGCGGCAAAGTAAACCTTTGGAATGTGCGCCCAGTAGATGGCGGAAAGGCACATGGGACACGGTTCGCAGGAACAGTAAATTTCAGTCTGGGAAAGCTCGTGGGTTTGGAGAATTTTACAAGCCTTGCGGATTGCGTTTACCTCGGCGTGGGCGGACGGGTCCAAATCCTTTGTTACCGAATTTTCCGCTTCCGCGATGATTTTTCCGTCTTTGACGATAACCGCCCCGAAAGGGCCTCCGCCGTTTTGGACGCTTTGTTCGGCGAGTTCGATGGAACGTTTCAGAAACACGGGATTCATAATTTTAAAATATAAAATAGAAAGTGGGAATGAAGGGGTTGAAGGTGTTTGTTAGAACTGCGGACGTTTAAGTTCTCGGGACGAGTTTAGCGGAATACAGGATGCGGGGACTTGAAGCGAATAGATTTCTCCTAACTATCCACTATTCGCTAAACTCTGACATTCCTCATCCCTTGTCCCGTTCTAACAACTGATTCCTGTTTCCTGATTTCTATTAACTCTCCACTAAAAACTAACAACTAATCCCTCTTCCCTAATCCCTTATGACTTTTGTCTTTATCAATCGATAATATCTGGTTTTATCCAATACAAAAAGGTCCCGGGGGAATCCGGAACCTTTGAAAACTTTGGCGTTTGATGTTTAGCGGAAAATGTTGATGGATTTCGCTTCGCGGTAATCGCCCGTGGAAATTTTCACGATGTATGTCGCATTCGGGAATCCTGACTTTTTGAAGTCGAAACTGTAGCGATGGGTTCCCGCGTTTTTCATTCCGGTGATTTCCGTATGAAGCAGCGCTCCGTATGGGCTGAAAATACTGACTTTCACATTGTCGCGGCGTTTTAGTGTGTAATCGATGTTCAAGATGCCGTGAGCATAGGAAAGATCGATATGCTTTGCCGGGCCTTTCAGACCGTACATCAGCGCGGTCGTCGTTTCGGCGGAACCGCTTGACTTTTCGTTTGTAATCGTCACAAGGACATTGTAGAGGACGCGCTTTGCGCCGTAGCGCAACCCTTGTTTGAATGTGTACGTTTCTCCGTCGGAAACCCGGTTTGGGTAGTGTCCGACCGCAGCCGTGCCTAGGGGAAGATTTAGCTCGGAATAGATGTAGGAATTGGCTCCGTAGCTTTCCGGGTAACCGTTTTTATCGAACCAGTGACCGTTCCCGATTGCAGTCGAGAGGCTGTCTTCGTCGCCGTTTTCGTCGATGGCGAAATAGGTTGCCGAAGTGGAAAGTTCGCTGGAATCGATTCCTAGGGCGCTTGCCACGTCGGAGATTTTGAGGTCGAACAGGACGCTTGCGTAGTTGTCGTCGATTGGGAGCGTCACCTTCACGTCGTAATTGCGGACGGTTTCCACCGGGATACTGGAACTCGAAGAAACGCTGGAAGAAGACTGCTGGCTGGAAGAGCTTGTCGGATTGCTAGAAGACGAAACCGGTAAGGAAGACGAGGAACTGGACGCCTTGGACGCAATCGTCACCTTGACATCATAGACGATGCGCTTGTTTCCGTAGCGGTAGCCCTGCTTGAACGAATAGGTTTCACCCGCGGCGACGCGGTTTGGAAAATGTCCGACAGCAGCCGTTCCCAGCGCGAGATCGAATTCGGAATAGACGTAGGAGTTTTGACCGTAGGTTTCGGGATTTCCGTTCTTGCCGAACCAGTGCCCCTGCCCGTTTGCCGTCGAGTTCGTACTTTCGATTCCGCTGTTGTCCAGGGCGAAATAGGTCGCCGAGTAGATGCTTCCCGTACCGATTCCGAGAGCGCTAGCCACATCGGCAAGTTGTAGATCGAACGAGACGCTTGCGTAATTGTCGTCTATCGGGAGCGTTACGCTTACCGGGAATGTGCGGACAGTCGTGACTTGGACGCTTGAACTGGACCGGGCGGAACTCGAAGAGCGGCTGGAAGAGGACACGCTAGATGACGAGGAGCTTGAAGAGCTGGAAGCTCCGCTGCTGCTGGAAAGCTTGGGCCAATCATAGCTGAGGTTAAAGTCCCGGTAATACGGAGTATTGGCGTCGCCGGCTCCGCTGATGCCCGATTCGAGCTTGAGTTTGTAGCCGTAGTGATTCTTGCGGATGTCTTCGTTCCCGGAATAATTGTATTCGGTGTTCACGACGACGGCAAAAACCATCTGCGAACCGTTTGTCGAAGAGGGCGTCTTGTCTAATCGGAGAGTGACCGTGCCTTCTCCCGTGATAGGCTCGCTATAGACAGGCGTTCCATCCGTTGCGCGGTAGCAGAGGAGAAAATTCATGTTGGTGCTGTTGGAATTGCTTCCGTCGAGGTAAAAGGAAACGGATACGGAATTTGCTCCCGAATTTACTTTAAGCGGAATGTAGTTCGCGCCGGACCAGCCCGGTGTGATATCGGAGTTCGGGACCAGGTAATTGCCGCTAGCCGTCACGCTCTGGTAAGGCGTCATTGTCCAGGTGTAGGAATAATTTTTATTGTCCCAGTAGTCCTGTTCCCAGTAGCTTGTCCCGCCGAAGTTCTGGTTCAGGAGGTTGCGCATTTCCCCGGACCATTCCTTCATATCGAGGAGCGCAAGCTTTGCTCGAAATTCCGTGATGAGCCTGCGCACACCCGCATCGCCTAGACCGTAATCTTTTCCGTAGGTTTCTAGTAGATAGGTATTTTTGTTGTTTCCGGTCGCATTGCCGTAAATCCAGCGGACAGCGCCCGTTCCGAGCCATGTCCCGAGAAATGTGGGGAATATGTTGGAGTATTGGGAACCTCCCAGGAGATATCTCTGGTTTGCGTTTACGCCCTGTGCGCCAGGGCCGCCGAAAGATCCGTCGATAAGCCATCCCGAATAGCATTCGATAGGCATAAAGGGGGCGATCAGCGTCGCCGCGTTGAGAAATCCCATACCGTTATAGATGCCATTTCTGTGCGAGAACATATCCTGTTGGATCCATGTGTTGCCCGCTTCCTGGAACCAGTGAGCCTGCTTGGCACCGGGATATCCGTTAGTCATGGAATGGATACCTTCGTGGATCATCGCGTCCATCTGGGAGACGCGATCGTTGTAGGGGCAGGACGTGTTGAAACTGTAAAGCGGATAGAAAGAGGCGACGACTGCCGTGTATCCTGCGGCATAACTTTGCCAACCGCCGGTCGTATCCGTCTTGGCGCCTCCGGCGCATGTTCCCGAACCGTAATAGTAGATGGCGCTGTATTTGCCGTCCTGGGCCTGTGCATCGGGAGCCCAGCCGAGCGTATTGTAGAGGTATTCGAAATCCGTATCGTATTTTTTCAGGATGCTGTCGATAGTCACATCGGTGATGCGCGAATCGCGGTCGTTTCCCCAGTAGAAAGCCCACCATTTTCCTGCCTTTCGACCGGTTACCCCGGAACAGTTTTCGTTGAACTGCGTCGGCGGATTGATGATTCCGATGTTCGACTTGGTATCGTAATCCAAATCGGTGCGGT
>CAVKXR010000195.1:0-4750 GCA_963660275.1 Oscillospiraceae bacterium | reverse complement strand
GGGTAACGGCTATGGATGCCCCGACAGAAACTACACATTCCCAGGCCAAAAACATCTCGATCCAAAAGAGGAAATTTGCAATGAAAAAAATACTCTTCGCTAGTCTCGTTCTCGCAGCGTTCCTCTTCGCTAAGCCGTTCATCGTCTTTCCAGAGTCGGTGGACTACGATTTCACAAAACCTCGGTCGCAAATCTCAACAAGCGACTACAAACACCTGATTTACGAATCTATCCCGCCCGATGTGGATAATTCAGAACATTCCTTTGTGGCAATCGGGGTCCAAAAACACATTTCCGGCAACAAATGTTCCGCAGAACTTCTCTATATCATCCGAGATTCCACAGAACAGTTTCACGCCGGGGACAAATTCATTACGAATTGCGGAAAGACATATTCAACCGGTCTTCAATTTTTCTCCGGACGCGAAATCCGCTACAAAAAAAATAATTATGAACGATCCAACATATTTCTTATCGAACTCAACTACAATTTAACCGAATACATCTATTACCCGGGATCGTATGGAGATACCTGGAGCGACTTTATGATGCCGGCTCACTTCCCGATCGGATATATTGCTTGTCCAGAAGTATGGCGAAAACCCATAGATTTTATTAAAGAAAATTTGATAGACGATCTTTTTGAACTTTCCAACAAAATTTATATTTACGGAACCCCCTATCAAACAGCGAAGCCCAAAACCAAAAGGGATTCCCTCCTTATCAAGGCAGAAAAATTGCTGAAGCTCCAAGGGAAGGACCCTAAAAAATTCTTTGACAGGCTTTTCTCCAATCGGGATTCCATTCATGTGACCAAATTCAGCCGTCCTTATGTTGCGGTGGGAGCCATCCATGCCATGCGTGAAAAAATAACGGGAAAAGATACCTTGTGCGAAATCGACTTCAAACCCTACTATACGTTCATGGATTCCCTATGCCTAAGTAAATATTCAAACTTTCCCCGAGAGTCGCTTCAAGAACTGTGCCATCTCTCCGGCTCCGTTTTAGATTGGCCCAGTGCAGAAGTTGCGGAACTCAATTACAACGCCTACAAAAAGGGTTCCTGTTTTCCTGCCAAGGATTTCAAATTTAAACGATATGCCTTTGGGGAAAAAGAAAAGAACGGGCAGATTCGCATCGACACACTGCTTCCCCTGCAGGATTTTCTCTATAACGAAGGCAAACTGGTCGATCTGCGGATGGGATTTTCCATTTCCGAAATGCTCAGGGAATTTTACCCAGCGGATTACAGCTATGACGATGCGCATTTCTTCGATATAGTCTATTTTAACAAAGGAAAGTTTAGCGATCTCCAACTGCCCGAACGGCAACGGAAAGAAATCATCGACGGAGCCAAAAGGGTTTACAAATACTGCGATATTACAGAAGGCATCCGATTTTAAATAACCGCCCGTCCCCTTTTTAAACCGAGAAACCCTCGCACTTTGTGCGAGGGTTTTCAAGGGTGGGTAATCGGACTCGAACCGACGACAACCAGAATCACAATCTGGGACTCTAACCAATCTGAGCTACACCCACCATAAAGGAGCGCAACAAATATAATAAAGATTCGGAAAATTTCAAAGGGTTAAAACCGAATTATTCTTCCCTTTCCTTGTGACGCATCAAACGGATAAAATTCGCACGTTTGAAATCGTTTCGATGCTCGTTGCAAAAACGCGGATAGATGAACTGTTTCGGGAAAACCTTGATTTCGAACAGATTGTCGCAACCGTCCAGGCAGCAGCGGAACTTGAGATCGACGACATCCGTGTAATTATGCCGGAACACGATGTTCTTCGCATCGATGTTTTCGACATCCTTCTTCTGCTTCTGGCGGTTCTTGATGTCGCGGTGCTTCTCGCAGTACTTGGCAATCGGATGGCCCCAAAATTCTTTTCCGCAGCCCGGCTCTTGGCAAACCTTGAGCTTGATGCGTTTCTTCTTTTTATACTTAGGTAATTGCATAGCGCAGTAAATTTACTAAAAATCACATTTTTTTTCAAATTCTTCCTTTTTCACGAAATTCAAGCGTCTATATCGAGGACTTTTTCGAGGAGTTCTGATGAAAAGCCTGATTTTATGGATTCTAGCCGGAGCAAGCCTCCCGTTCGCCATCGCCTGTTCGGCAAACCTTTCGACAGAAAACGCGGATTTCGGTATGGCAAGGATGCATTTTCTAGATGTCGGACAAGGGCTTTCCATTCTGCTTGAAGCTTTCCCCCAAGGCGCTTTCGCCCTATACGATTCCGGGAACGATTCGACCGGTTTCTGGGATACCTTAAAGGTTCGCGGAGTCCGGCATCTCGACTGGGCGCTCATCAGCCATTGGCACCGGGATCACGCTGGCGGATTCCTCGAATGGGACGGCTCGGTTTCCATCGATACGCTTTTCTACGGAGCGGATACCGGAGGTTTCTGGCTAAGGGACAGCATTTTGAAACTCGCAGCGCGCCACGGAACAGTCGCACGAAAAGTCTTGCGCGGGACGGAAATCGGTTGCGGAGCATGGTCCTGCCGGATTCTCTGGACACCGGAATTTCAAAAAATCAGCGGAAACAGCTCCAGCGCGGTTCTGCAAATCTCGGACGGCAAATTCAAAGCCCTGTTCACAGGAGATTTGGAAAAGGACGGCGAAATCGGTCTTCGCGAAATGTCAAGCGACTTGCGGGCAGATCTTCTTCAGGTCGGGCATCACGGTTCAAAGACCAGCTCTTCGCTCCCGTTTCTCGAACAGGTCGCACCGGAATACGCCATCATCTCGGTCGGAAAAAAGAATCGCTACGGGCATCCGGCGAAAAGTACGCTCCAAAAGCTCTCGTTTGTGCTGGGCGATTCGAGCCGGATATTTCGTACCGACAAAAATGGAAGCATCACCGTGGAATGGAAGCTGGGGACGGGCCTATGGATTCGAAATTTCTAGTTTAACGCCATGCCGCACTTTTTTCACATTCCCGTCATGGGAACCTGTTTCACGACTGACACACCCCTGCGCGTTTCCCATCTAGGAATCGATTCCGCCATTTCCCTTGTTGATGACAGGCTCTTGGAACGGATCGGTGTTTTTTATGCCAAGAAATTCGACGTTCCCTACACTGTCTATCATTCTGTCGAACATGCCCGGGCCAAGCGTATCGCCGAATACCTGAATCTAATCCATTTTCTATCAGGGAAAAATTTTCAGCGCATTCTTGCCGAGCCGTTCACCGGAAATTCCGACAAAGACCGCTATTTTAAAATGCTCCCGACTGACGATCCTTTGCGAAAGCGTTACTTGCAAATGCTCTCGCTGCCAGACGGAGAATTGCGTACAAACGAAGTAAAAGCCTTGACCCGTGCGATGCGACCCGGAAAAATCGATGTGAACATCATGGTGAAGCTCGACAGGCCGGGATTTGACGACGCCAAGGAAGCGCTACGCGGCTACGCAAGATCCGAACTTTCGGGAAATTCGAGCCTTATCCTAAGCGCAGGAATCAACCAGGCGCTGTTTTCCGAAATGGAAAAGTTTTCCTGTTTTTACCGAAACGCAGATGGAGGATTCGACAAAAAAATCACTCTGAAAATTTCGGATTTTCGCTCGGCGTTGATTCAGGGAAAATTTCTCGCCCGAAAAGGTCTGGAAGTCAGCGAATACCGCATCGAATCGGGATTAAACTGCGGAGGGCACCTATTTCCTTCGGACGGAGAACTCTTGCCCGTCATCCTCGATGAATTCAAAGAGAAAAAGAAATTACTTTGTACGCAATTCCAAAAGGCGGTTGAAAAATACTATGTCGAACATGGCCTAGACACAACTCGCTTAAAACCTTTTACGCCAAGATTCACCGTCCAAGGCGGAATCGGGAATTTCGGAGAATCGGAACGCCTGTTGAAAATCTATGAAATGGATGGCTGCGGCTGGGGTTCGCCCTTTTTGCTCGTTCCCGAAGCGACCCTTGTCGATACCGAAACGCGAAAACTTCTGAGCGACGCAAAACCCGACGATATTTTGATAAGCGGAGCGTCCCCCATCGGCGTTCCGTTCAGCAACCTCAAGACGTGCGGAGCCGAAAAAGAACGGATAGAAAATATTTGTCGAGGAACTCCGGGCGCACCTTGCGTCAAAGGCTTTTTGCAAAGCAATACCGAATTTTCGGAACGCCCGATTTGCACGGCAAGCCGAGAATACCAGAATCAAAAATTAAGGCAGATCGAAAAACAAACCATTTCCACTGCAGAAAAAGAACGCGAAAAAGAAGCCGTCCTGGAAAAGACGTGCATCTGCCACAAGCTGGGAAATTCCGCCCTTATCGCTCTTGGCCTCGAAAGTTCCAAAACTGCGCCAGCGTCCATCTGTCCAGGTTCGAACATCGCCTACTTTCACAGAACCTATTCGCTCGGGGAAATGGTCGATTTTATCTATGGGCGGACAAACTCTCTTTCTTCTTCGGATCGTCCGCACCTTTTTGCCCTCGAAATTTTACTTTATGCGAAATGGTTCCGAAGCGAAATCGAAAAAGCAAAAGATAATTTCGATGTTCTGGAAAAGTTCAAGCTTATCGCCAAGAATCTAAAATCAGGAATGGAAAAGGCCTGTGAAATTTCGAATAGCCGGGCATTTGACGGGGAAAATCTCGAAAGCATCCGGGAAGCCGTTTCAGAGGCGATGCCGGTGGTTGAAAAATTTTTGAATGGAAATTTTGAAACAGCGGACGTTTAGGATTCAGGAAAGCGGTATGAGGAAAACGGGACAAGGGAATTTCTAAGC